>JBFWJK010000025.1:0-27498 GCA_050253255.1 Desulfobacteraceae bacterium
ATGGAATTGAAGCATTGAAATTCCAGAAAGGAACAAACGAAGTAAAAGATTTTGTCAAATACCCTGAACAAGACCGCAAAATGATATCAAAGTTATTGAATTCAAGAATAACGCTCCCTTCAGGAGGTGAAATTCCCTTTGATGAAGCTGTTGAAATTGCAGAAACAAGAGGCTATACATCGATAAAAAGAATTGACAGAAAAAGGGCTGTTTCTGTTCAGGCAAGTGTAGATTCACAGCTTGGCAATCCCTCTGAAATTTCAGAGTCAGTAAAAAAGAATCATTTCAGATACCTTGAAGAAAAATACCCGGGGCTTAGTTTTGAACCCTACGGAGAACAAAAGGAACAGCTTGAATCGATGCAGAGTATGAAGGAAGGATTCATTCTTGCCCTTTTTGCAATCTATTTTCTTCTGGTCCTGCCGTTCAACAGCTACAGTGAACCTTTTATCATAATGCTTGCAATACCTTTCGGATTTGTCGGGGCTGTTTTCGGCCATATAATAATGGGCTATGATCTTACCATGCTGAGCATGTTCGGGCTTGTCGCCCTTGCAGGAGTGGTGGTCAACGACTCCATCCTCATTATAGACAGGATAAACCTGAACATCTCAAAAGGACTTGAAACTTTTGATGCTGTGACAGATGCAGGCCAGAGAAGATTAAGGCCTATTCTCTTAACTTCTCTCACAACATTTTTCGGTCTTACACCAATGATTTTCGAGACAAGTCTTCAGGCAAAATTCCTTATTCCAATGGCAATAAGCCTGGGCTTTGGAATAATGTTTGCAACTTTGATAATTCTTGTTCTTATTCCGGCTTTTTTCATGGTTTTAAAGGATTTCACAAAAAAAAGGGACAGAAGAACTCTGCCCCTTGAATAAATTTAGAAGCTTACTGTAAGTTTAGCTGTAAGAAGGGTCCAGTCCTCTTCAAGATCCTTGTCAGGTACTCCCAGAGGATCAAAATGTCCCCAGCCGTTGTTCTGGCTAGCTTCCAGCTTAAATATAAGATAGGGATTTATATCAAATCTGGTGGATAAGGTTACAGTCCTGAGCCACGCTTTAAAATCTACATCTTTATTGTATCTGTCACCATCTTTATCATCTGTGTTTGGAATATAATCGGAATATGTCAGGGCTGCTGAAAAAAGATCTGTAAATCTGTAGGAACTTGTAAGATACCACCCTCTTGCTGGTTCACTTGTGGTAAATTCTCCGATGGGAAGATCAGCAAAAACATCTCCCTTGGCTTTATACTCAGATTTCATATATTCTCCGGCTATTAAAAGGTTTCCGTTTAAATATTCAAACCCTGCCACCAGCCCCCACATTTTATCTGTCATGTAATTTAAATTACCGGAATAGGAATGAGGAAGGCCTGTCGAAGAATTAATACCTGTTATTAAGCTGGATTTACCCTTAGCCTCAAAATCATTTACATTATACATTGTATAATTAAGTTTAAGCCCCCTTACAGGAGTATCCCACCCAAGCCCTATTGTTGAAACATAACCTGCATCAACATCTGTTATGTCTACGTTATATTGCTTCAATGTCGGCCTTGCTTCCATCAAATCCGCAAAACCTGTATCATCTCTGCTTGGAAGCTGCCCGATCTGTGCTGTATAAGAGAACTTTCCAAGTCCGCCAAGCCTTTTGTTTCCGTAAAAAGTCACACCCTTGACTGCTGCAAAGGTATCTCTCCAGAGTTCAATATAAATTGACTGGGGAAGAAAAATACTTGTTCTGAGCATGTCCATATCTCTGTATTCATTGTAGAGACCAAGTACCAGCTTTACATTACCAACCCTTACTCCCAGCCAGTCACGATATCTGTAGTCAAGATATGCCCAGTCAACAGTAAGTTCGTCATTTCCTGTTTTCCCGAGATCACGTCCAAAAAACTGAAGTCCGAACCTTAAATTATCTGTTAGATCAGTACTTAAATTTATTCCGTATTCATTAAACTGAAAAGTTCCGCTTTCAGTTTCTGCAAGATAATCGTTGTCTGAAGTCCACATATAACCCTGGGAAAGAAATCCGTGTATATCTATTCCGCCGAACTCGTATGCCTTAAGTCCTGAAGCAGAAAAAATAAAAATCAGTATTATAAAAAACTTTAATATCTTCATGAAATGCTCCTTATTTTGGTTCAATTATCTTCACTTCAGCAGTTTTTTCTTCGCTTGAAATATAACCGATTGCTCCTTCAGTCCTGGCTACATAGCCAACAAGCTCCTCAGGTGATGAAAAACTTTTTGGAGCTTTCCCCTTTCCCACAAAAACAAGTTTTTTCCAGTAGGAATTATATCCCATTGGGGTCTGGTTTACATATTTCTCGAGAAAATTTTTATGAACCTCATCATCCTTTAAAATAACAAAGCTGATTCTTTTATTATCCTGCCAGCTTGTTTTCTCACCAAGGAAAATATCCTTTATTTCAGCTGCACTCAAACTTGACTCACTTACATTTTTATTGGCAATAATAATTACATCACCTGCAAAAACCCAACTGCTGTAAAAAAATGAGACAAAAACCGACACAAAAACCAGTACTTTAAGCCGTAATCCTATACCCATGTTTCCTCCTTGTGATATTATCTCCCCTCTAGCAGTCCGCATCCAAAACCACAGACAGCAGATCAGACAGGGATTATTATGAATACATATAAATAACTTTTGTAAACAATGTAAACAATAAAATACAAGGATAAATTATAAAAAAAGAGAAAAAAAGGAACATGCAGAAATTGCGGCAGTTTCTGTTCTTAGAATTCTTGGGCCGAGGGTTACTGAAAAAACACCATTTTTTTTAAAAAATTCTCTTTCCGGCTCTGAAAATCCGCCTTCAGGCCCGTTAAAAACTGAAACGGACCTGATATTTTTTAAATCAACGTTTTTAATTTTAAAATCAGTCTCCTTTTCATTGAGAAAAATATTTAAATCCGATTTTAAACCATCAAAACATCTTTTAAGCTCTATTTCAGAACAAATTTCAAGAACAGATCCGCGCCTGCACTGTTTAGAGGCTTTCAACGCAAGCTTTGGCCAGTTATGGGATTTCTTCTGTTTTTCATCTCTTTTTTTTACTGATGAAGATTTTGAGGTAATAACAGGAATTACTCTTGAGACCCCAAGCTCAGCTGCTTTTTCTATAATCAGCTCCATTCTTTCCTTTTGAGGAACTGCCTGATAAAGATTTATGGCAATCTCTGGTTCAGGATTTTTTATCTTTTCAAATGCCCGTAAAATATATTTGTCATCCAAAGACTTTTCAAGCCTCGCTCTGAACCAGACATAAGAATTACTGCAGACTGTAAATGCTTCCCCTATTCTCGGATTCCACAGGCTCAAATCTTTTTTGCTGCATGCAAAAAGAGAGGCTTCACGCTCCAGAGTTTCAACTCTTATGACTGATGACGGAATCCTAATTTTCATTTTTAACTGCTTCAAAAAAAAATTCAAGCTGTGCTGATTTTGCATTTTCTTTATTTTCGAAAAAATTTATAATATCTTTATTTTCAACAAAGCTTATTTTGATATTCTTAAATTCTGATACTATTTTTTTTGCAATATCATTTAATTTTTCTTTTTCTTCCATTTGAAATAGTTCTTTCTCCATGATATAAATGTAGATAATTTTTTATGAGCAATAAAGATATCAACCGGGTTTTCAGCTTTCAAGACATCAGGATTATACAAAAAATTTATTTTTTTTCATAAAAGTTTAAACTTTTTTCAGTTACCAAAAAATCTGTTTCCTGCAACCTCCATGTATCACCAAAAAAATGAAAGGTATATCAAATGAAATTGTCTCTTCGTAAAAAAATCATTTTTTCCATGACTTCTCTTACCCTTATCCCCCTTGTACTGATCTGTATCTTTCTTGGAAGAAACATCTACAAAACAAATTTAAAATCTTTCAGTGATGCAGGCATAAGAGAAATGACACAGATTGAAACAGCTTTCAATTTTTTCTTCAAGGATCTCAAGGAGAATATAGAATTTTTTGTTTCAGATCCTGATATTAAAGATATCAGAGGAAATGCTCCTTCTTATATGGATTCAACGGTTTCAAAAAACATACCTCCCGAGACTGTTGGAGAAAAGGCTGTTAAAATATCGGATGCAATGAAAAGATTTCTTGATACCCACAGTGCATATGTGGAAGTTTTTGCAGGCTCCTCAGACGGCGAAGTGCTTCTTGCTACAAATGACCAGCTGCCGCCTGGATACGACCCGAGAAAAAGACCCTGGTACAAAGACGCTATCAATGCCGGAGGAGTGACTGTTACTGAGCCCTATCTTTCCACAAGCAAGGACATTACAATTTCAATTATTTCCCCCATAACCAAAAACAATTCTGTACAGGGAGCAGGCGGAGTTGATGTATCCCTGGATACACTTACAGAAATTATTCAGAAAATTAAAATAGGTAAAACAGGCTTTATGATTCTTGCAAAAAAAGACGGAACAATTCTTGCCAATCCGCTGGACAGGGAAACAGTATTTAAAAATTTCAGTGAAACAGAAAAAAAAGGATATGCAAGCCTTTCCGAAAAGCCTGATAAAGTAACTCTTGACGGAAAAGATTATTATACAATTCACTATGAGACAAAGATACTTGACTGGGAATTTTTCGGGCTTATTCCTGAAAAAGAAGTATTAAGCGATGTAAAAAACTTTATTTTCCTGATGACAATGCTTGCGCTATTCTTTTTTGCAGCATCTCTTTTTGCAGGGAATTTTCTTTCCGGCAAAATTGCAAGACCTATAATAACCACAACAGAAATTCTTAAGGAAATTGCGGAAGGTAAAGGGGATTTAACAAAAAGGATAAGTATAGAAACAAAAGATGAAACCGGAGAAATGGCAAGTTATTTCAATGCGTTTCTTGGAAACATGGTTTCAATGGTCAAAGACATTTCAAAAAATGCCCAGTTCCTGAAAAAGTCCTCGGAAAACTTTCTTGATCTTTCAGAAAATCTTGCACAAAAAAGCGGAGAGGCATCCCAGAAAACAGATTCTGTTGCATCCTCTGCAGAAGAAACAACCGCTTCAATGAATTCCATAGTGGCAAGCATAGAGCAGGCTTCTGCAAACTTAAATATGGTTGCCTCAGCATCCGAAGAACTATCATCCACAATAAGAGAAATTGCAAAAAATTCCGAAAAGGCAAGAGAAATATCTGAAAATGCAGTAAGCCAGTCAGGAAATGCCATTAAAAAAATGGAAACACTTGATGAATCGGCAGTAAATATTGGTAAAGTAATTGAAGTTATAAGTGATATTTCTGAGCAGACCAATCTTCTGGCACTTAATGCAACCATAGAAGCGGCAAGGGCGGGAGAAGCGGGAAAAGGTTTTGCTGTCGTTGCTTCTGAAATAAAAGAACTTGCATCCCAGACAGCTGTTTCCGCCCAGGATATTAAAAACAGAATTAACGAAATTCAGGTAAGCTCAAAGGAATCAGTAGAAGCTATAAATCTCATAAGTACTATAATTTCGGATATCAACGAAATAAATGCATCTATAGCCGCAGCAATAGAAGAGCAGAACTCAGCCACAGACGAAATCTCAAATAATATCACCCAGGCTTCCTGCGGAGTTGAGGAGGTAAGCAAAAACGCAGCTGAAACCCACAATGTAATTGAGTCAATTTCAAATGATATTTCTGTTGTAAACAGCGCCCTTACCCAGGTTCTCAATTCGTCTGAAGATGTTAAAAAAGACGCATCAGCCCTTGATAAAACTGCAACCGAGCTTAATGCACTAATGGGAAGGTTCAAGTATTAGAATATGACCGGGAATCAATATTTCCCCGATTTCATTCATCCTCCGGTTTGATTCAGCCGGAGGAGTTTTTTTATTTCATGTTCAAGCGTTGACCTTTTAACAGGCTTTTCAATATATGAATCACAATACTTCATGAGAGCATTTATTATAAAATCTTTTCTTTCAATGGCTGATATTACTGCAATCTTCGAAGTAGTCGGATTTTCATCAAGATATTCTTCTTCAAGCGTTCTGAATTCCTTTAAAACATCATAGCCGTTCATTTCGGGCATACGAAGATCCAACAGAACAAAAGAGTAAGGATGTTTGTCCATAAGAGCTTTAAGAAAAACACTTACAGCCTCTGAACCGTCCGAAACAATGTCTATTTCGTCAAAAAAATTCCAGCCATTTAAAATAAAGTGATCTTGAAGAAGGATTGTCTTCTGCTATAAGTGCTTTCATTTCTGATTCCCTGGTACTTTGTCCTTGAAAAATTCAGGATAATATAAAAAAACATCAGGATAATATTTTTTTACAATTTTTTCATATTCTCCGTTTTGAAAAATCTTTAAAAGATAGTTTTCATAAGCTTTTTTAAGTTCAGCTGAATCCCTTCTAAATGCTGAAGCCATTTCCTGTTCCGGACTTAAAGGACCGATCACTTTAATTTTGCCCGGCCATTTTTCCAGTGCAATAAGAGTATCTGCAACATCAAGAAGAGTTGCAGCTGCAATTTTGCTGATTACAGCAGGAGCAAGATCGTTTACTCCGCCGTCAAAATATACAGGAGAAGCTCCGGCCTCCTTTATTCCATACAAATCAGGATCAAGACATGTATCTTTGATTCCAAGTACGGATACTCCGTTTAAAAGAGATTTCACCTTCAAAATATCATCGATGACAGAATCTCCAGGTCTGATGGGGTCAAGAGGATAATCAGCAGTAACAACAAACCACACCTGAGTCGGAAAAACCGGCTTTGCAAAACTCAGATATTTTTTTCTTTCCTCAAGAACAGTAAATCCTGTCTCAATAATATCTCCTCTTATCTCTTTCTTTTCAAAGGTTTTAGTATCAAACCCGGTAAGATCGGAAATAATTGTTGAAAAATCACTTTTTACAAATACATATTTAACTCCAAGCTCCCTTGCAAAACCTTTTATGAGATCAGCGCTGAAACCGTCTCCAAATCCTGTATTAAATCTTGCGTAATAAACACCGAGGTGTCTTATTTCGCCTTTTTCAATTATTTCATCAAGGTCATAAGAAGCATTTGACTGTGAGACAAACAAACCTGAAAAACTAAATAAAAACATTAAAAAAAGATTTGCTACCCAGGCTTTCATCATAAATCTCCCGTATTTGAGCTTAAACAATTATCTTGAAAACAACCTTTCACTTTCACTCAGTAACTTTTAACAAAAAAACAGACAGATATTTCAAAGACTAAATTAAAAAAATGTCAGCGTGCCAGCCATTTTTTCAGCATCTGCTCAATATCATTTTTTTTCAAAGGTTTAGAAAGATAATCATCCATTCCGCTTTTAAGACATTTTTCCCTGTCCTGCTCCATTGAGTGGGCAGTCATAGCAATGACAGGAATGGAAGAAAGCTTATCCAGATATTCAGGCAAGAACAATTTGTCACCACCTTTGATAATTTTTGAAAAATCTTTATTTTTTATGATTTCTGCTGCTTCATATCCGTTTATAACAGGCATCTGACAATCCATAAAAACAAGATCATAATTTTTTCTTAAAAGCCCCTCAATAAGTTCTTTGCCGTTTTTATAAATATCATGGCGGACTCCTATAGATTTTAAAAAATTTTCCATAACCTTTATATTAATTGGGTTATCTTCAGCAACGGCAATAAGGCTTTCTTTGAACAACCTGTTATTTTCATTGGTCTTTTCATGTAGGGATTTTTTGCCAGCATTCGATTTCCCCGCAATATCAAACCTTAAGACAGATTTGAAAATATTGATAAAACTGGAAGTTTTAAGTGGATTTGCTCTTGTGTAGACAATATTCCCGGAGTTTTTTTCCAGAACAGAACTTTTTGTAAGAACAATATAAATACTGTCTTTATTTTTTATTTTTTCAGGAAAATCCTTATAGCAGATATAAAAATCAGCAGATTCATTCTCAACACAGCAGTTTTTTCCGCTATCTTGATAAAAAAATTTTTCCGCCCCAAGAGAAGATAAAAGATTATCGAAAAAAATTTTTTTATCACTTTCCCGGGTTAAAATCCCAACACTGATATTTTTTAATAGACTGCTGTCAAAAACAGGAGCAGACCTTTCTGAAAGCCCTAAAGTCAGTTCCATAAAAAAAACTGATCCTTTATCCACTGAACTTTCAAACCTTATACTGCCCCCCATATGTTCAATTATTTTTTTTGATATGGCAAGCCCAAGACCTGTGCCCCCGTATTCTCTTGTAAAACTTGAATCTGCCTGAACAAAAGGTTCAAAAAGAGTTTCTTTATATTTTTCATCAATTCCGATTCCTGTATCCTCAACCCGAAATTCAATTCTAATTTTATCTTCAGACTTTTCCTTTGCACAAAGATAAACTGTTACTCCCCCTTTTTTTGTGAATTTGACTGCATTTCCGCAGATATTGACCAGGAGCTGTCTCAGTCTCAACTGGTCTGAAACAACAATATCAGGGATACCGGGATCTATTACAGGAGTAAAATATATTTTTTTGTCATATACTTTTGCTGCAAAGACTTCACAGACGTCTTCAATAAGGGTGAGAATGGAAAACTCATTCTGTTCTATACTGAACTTGCCGGCCTCGATTTTTGAAAAATCAAGGATATCATTTAAAACAAGAAGAAGATTATCAGCACTTCTTTCCATTATTGAAAGAAACTCTCCCTGGCAGTCATCCAGATCTGTTTCCTTTAAAAGACTTATCATTCCGATAAGACCGTTCATGGGAGTACGAAGTTCATGGCTCATATTGGCTAAAAACTGGCTTTTTGCCTTATTTGCGGCTTCGGCGGCATCCATCATCTTAAGAGCAATTTCCTGACTCTTTCTAAGCCTTTCAGCCTTGTCCTTCATTTCTTCAAGAGCATTGTCTTTTTCTGCTTCTGTCTGTACAAGCTTTTCTATATCAAAAAAAGTTTCAACCATAAATTTACGGCCGTCAATTTCTTCAACAGAAACATTTTTAAGAACTGTTACTTTTTTTCCTGAAGAAGAAACAAGCACCCGCCTCGTTCTTGCAAGACTTTTATCTCCTTCAAGAAAAAAGCATCTCCCTTTTTCAACACCTTCAAAAATTTCATGACAGAACTTATTTTCAGCCTCTTCTGAACTCATTTCAAGATATTCAAGAGCTTTTTTGTTTGCAAAAGTTATTTTAAAGGTTTCACTGTCAATTATTATTACTCCTGCATTCACAGCTTCAAGAATTTTTCTTTGTCTTTCTTCCGACTTAAGCAGACTCTCCCTTGCAAGAGATTCTTTTGTTATATCAACTGCACAGCCTATTATATATGAGACTTCATTATTCTCGTTAAATTTGGGAATCTGGATAATTGAAAAGCATTTTCTTTCGCCCAATACCGTTTCCACCCACCGGTCAATTTTCAGGACCTTACCTGTCTTAAACTGCTCTTTGTTCAATTCTATCCATTGCAGCGCCTGATCTTCCAGAAGCAAAGTTCCTACAGGAAAATCAGAAATATCCTTGTCTTCAAGCCCTAGAAACAAGGCGTGCTTTTTATTAATTCTTGCATAATTTCCGGGATCTTTAAGATACCAGACATGAACAGGAATATTGTCAAGAATCATACTCAGTTCATCAGCTTTATCTCTGATCGTTTTTTCTATATGCTCTCTTTCCGCAAAAAATGCTTTTATATCCTCGTTCAAGACATCAAGAGCTTCATAAATTTTATTTAACGGATGATTCTCATCTGCAGATTTTATAAGGTCATGTCCAAACCCTGAAGAGATTTTGCCTATTTCGTTTAGAAGCTCATCATAATAAAGAGATTCCGGACAAAGTGATCTCAAAAAATATTTTTTCAGCCTTCGCCCAATATTTCCGATTTTGAATTTACTTTCTTTATCCTTAACGTTTTTTCCAAGTAAAATATTTTTGATCTCAGAAAAAGCCTCATCTGAATCCCTGACAAAAACCTTTTCAACCGGATTTAAAACATCAAAAAGTCTTATCCCTGCGTTTAATCTTTTATCTCCGCCGCAGATAAAAACTTTTTTAGGTAAAATCCCGGTTTTCTGGTATGACCTGTAAACTTCCCTGACAAAAAACTTTCTTTCCAAAAGGCTTTGAGGTTCTGACCCGGAAAATTCGACTATTTTATAAAATTCTTTATCTTTTGAGAAAAAACCGCTTTCTAATATCTCATTTTGAATAAGTATTGTTTTTTTAATATCGGGTATTTCTGCCTTGCCGTTTATTTTCACATAAAGAACAAAATCTCTTGATACCTTGAATTCGACTTCAAAATTTTTTTCTTTATATTTCCAGTTTTCTGAAGAACAAAGGCTGTCACTGCAGCATTTTTTTTCTGTTTCAATCACCATTGAAATTTCATATGCCTTCAAAAAGGCCTTTTCACGGTTTCTGAATCGATAAACAGGAAAATCAGCGGTGTTCTGGCCGGATTTTTTTACAAGATAAAAAAAATACATTAGCCTTGATCTGCCAATCCAGAAAAAACCCCGGCAAAGCTTTGAATCTCTTTCAAAAAAACCTTTCTGGATTTCTGCCTGTTTTTTTGAATCAATTATCCATTCAATACCTGAATAATCCTTAATCTCAACAAAATAACTGCCGTCACCGATTTCTGATTTTATGATAAAATTTTTAAATTTGTCGTAGGCTTTCATATCCTCGGGATAGGCTATCCCCCTGACTGAAGAAAAAAGAATGTTTGTTCCGATTATTCTGAAATCTGCATGATACTCCCTCGAAAAAGATTTATTTATCCATTCCTTTTTATAACGGACCAAAAGACCTGTATATCTGCATTTTTCTTCTATATACGGCAAGTCAACCTCCCGGGGTTGAATTGAAAAAATCGGCTGAAAAATTTTTCCAAGGAACTACTTTATTCCAAGTATCATTTCAGCCTTTATTACCGCCTCTTCCATATCTTTTATAATGGGGAAAACATCATCCAGTGAAAAACCAAGCATTTCCCATATCTCACTCCTGAATGAGGAATCAAAGGATTCCACTCCATAGGAAAATCCCTGGCTCCTGCATATGGAATCTGCAATATGAACAAGACCTGCTGCATTCTGGATTTCCTGGTCACTGTTAACCGGAAGATGATGGCCGCGAACAGCACCGACAATCTCTTTCGGAAGCTTCCATTTTTTTTCCAGGAAAAATGCACCAAGCTCAGCATGGTCAATCCCGAAAGCTTTCATTTCAGCCTGCTCAAGAGATATGCTTCCGTCATAGTCTTCAAGAAAATCAAAGTACGCGCCCGGCATGATGTAAAAAAATATTATTATTCCAATATCATGCATAAGGCCTGAAAAATATGCAATATTGCCGCAGGAATGTGATACGTTTACATATTTTGAAAGCCTCTGTGAAAGTTCTGCAACACTTATGTTGTGCTTCCAGAAGCCGTGAGTATCAACTATGTCAAACTTTACAAAAAAATCCTTCACCTTGAGAGAATAAGCGAGCTTTTTAAGCTCATCAAGCCCGAGTCTTGCAACTGCGGTTGAAAAACTGTCGGCCTTGACTCCTCCAAAGACCGAAGAATTAGCATACGACAAAACCCTTCCTGAAAGTACAGGATCAAGCATCACAACCTTTGCCACATCATCAAGGCCTGCATTTTCATCGTTTAAAATAAGGTTGAGTCTGGCCAGAACATTTGGAAAAGCGGGGATATCAGTCTTGTTTTCCAGTTCCTTCATTATTTTTTCTCTCATGAAAATGCCCCCCGGTATATTTGCTTTTGATTAAGGATTTATTTTCTGTAGTTTATTACAATATTGTTTTTGGAAATAATTTCGAATTTATCTGAAAAATCTCTGATAGATTCTGTTGAACCAAGAATAAGAGGACTTCCGGATTCCATTCTTGCTGCGGTTTTTTCGATTATCTCTTTTTTTGTTTCTGCTGAGAAATAAATGAGCACATTCCTTAAAAAAACCAGATCAAAAACCCCAAGTACATTGTAACTTTCCTGAAGATTGAATTTTTTAAAAACAACCCTTCCCTTAAGATTTTCATCAAAGTGCCAGATCTTTTCCTTTTCCCTGAAATATTTCTGCTTGAAAAAAGGAGGAAGGCCCCTTTCCATGGATATTCCGGAATATCTTCCTGATTTTGCCTGAAAAAGAACTGAAGGGGAAATATCTGTTGCTATAAATTCGAACATATCCATCAGATATTTCTGACGGGTCTTTTCAAGATATTCATTGAGCATCATCAGAAAAGAGTATACTTCCTGACCTGAAGAACAGGCTCCGAACCATACTCTTGCCTTTTTCCTGTTTTTTGCCCTTTCAACCGTTTCAGGAACGATTCTGTCCGATATAATCTGCCACACACCTGTATCTCTGAACCAGAAAGTTTCATTTGTGGTCATTGCATCTATTATTCTTTCAACAACAGAAAGATCCTTTTCAGCCTTTCTGTAAAAATCGAGATAATTGCTCAGCCCATATTCCAAAACCAGATCAGAAAGCCTTGTTTCTATAAGATATGACTTGTTGTCACCTAGATTGATTCCGCATTTCTGTTTGATGAATGTCCTTAATATTTCATATTCATTCGGTTTTATTTTTATCATTTGACTTTTTCAATCCGGATTTTTATGGGTTAGTCAGAAAAAAAAGATACAATTAAATTTGAAACACTGTTTATTTTATACCAGTAATTACATGAAAACTAGGATTTTTTGCTTATCTCCCGGCGGGCTTTCCAATTTTGCCGCATCTACTGCGTTAAATTGCATCACGCGTATCAAAAGTACAGCCTGATACAATTTGCCGTTATATGCAGCAAACTTTAAAATCGCCCAAACTAGGTAAAACAAAGATCACCGAAAAACTGTTTAAATAGTGACTGGTCGAAAACGAGAATTTTTTGTTCAGTTCAGGGAAGATGAAAAATTTGACCTTCAGGATACATTGAGTATTTTGAGGATTAAATTTTGAATCTGACTTAAGAATGGACAAAAAAGGCCGTTTTAGTTCAGCAGCTAAATACATAAAAGTATATTGCCAGCCCTGAAGGTTTTAAATTCAGGTACAGAAAAATTTCGTTGTATATATTTTAAAATAAAGTTAATAATTGCCTTGACTATTAAATCACTTAATTATTATATAAAGGCATATGGATATATCAATATACTTAAAAGCACTGGCCGATCCGACCAGAATAAGACTTTCAAACATTCTTTTTTTCCACGAACTAAGCGTCAACGAAATTGTATCCATAATGGACATGGGCCAGTCAAGAATATCCAGACACCTTAAAATACTTACTGATGCAGGCATTTTAAAGTGCAGAAGAGACGGAGTATGGGCTTTTTATTCAACAGCCGATTCAGGAGGCGGCAAAGAAGTAATGAATGCCCTTTCACCGGTCATGAATCTTGATCCCGTACTTGAAGCAGATCTTAAAAAAACCGACCGGATTCTTGACAAAAGAAGAAAAAACACAGCCAACTTTTTCGACCATGTTGCCCCGAAATGGGACACAATGAAAAAAGAGCTTTTAGGCGACTTTGATCTCAACTCGGCAATTACCGAACTCATGGAAAACTGCAGAACCTCTCTTGATCTCGGCTGCGGAACAGGTGAACTCCTCTGTCACATGGGCCCTTATTCTGAAAAACTCATTGGAGTCGACTGCTCTCCTGAAATGCTTGGAGAAGCGGAAACCCGTCTCAGAAAAAAAGGATTCAAGGCAGATCTCAGACTTGGTGAGCTTGAACATCTTCCCATGCGCGACAATGAAGCTGATCTTGCGGTAATCTCAATGGTCCTTCACCATCTTACAAACCCTGAGGAAGGTGTAAGAGAAGTTTCAAGAATTCTTGAGCCGGGAGGAATATTTATTTTTGCAGAATTCGGAAAGCATAACCTGGAAAAATTAAGAACCGATTACGGAGACAGATGGCTTGGATTCGACCATGACTACATGGAAAAAATACTTGAAAAAAACGGTTTCAGAATAACAGTGAGAAAAGAGCATTCCCTTTCCCAGGGACTTTCTCTGAACATAATAAAATCAGTAAAATCATTTTAAAAAACAAGGAGCAGATTATATGGGTTATATAGAACTTGACTTAAGCCTCAAGCACAAAGTAAGTGATCTTTCCCAGGCAGATTTCGGAAGAAAGGAAATGATAATTGCCGAAGCTGAAATGCCAGGTCTTATGAATGCAAGGGAAAAATACGGAAAAAACCAGCCCCTCAAAGGACTCAAAATTGCAGGAAGCCTTCACATGACTATCCAGACGGCAATGCTGATAGAAACTCTTACAGCTCTTGGAGCAGATGTGAGATGGGCATCATGCAATATTTTTTCAACCCAGGACCACGCAGCGGCTGCCATTGCAGAAAAAGGTTCAGCAGCGGTTTTTGCATGGAAGGGCGAAACCCTTGCAGAATACTGGTGGTGTACAGAGCAGGCTCTTACCTGGCCTGACGGATCAGGCCCTGATCTTATTGTTGATGACGGCGGTGATGCAACAATGATGGTTCACGAAGGAGTAAAAATTGAAAAAGACCCTTCTCTTCTGGACCAGACATTTGATGCTGAAGATGAGATAAAGCTTTTTGAAAGACTCAGGGAATCATACAGGAAAGATCCGGAAAAATGGACAAGAATTGCCGAAAAAATCAAAGGCGTTTCTGAAGAGACAACAACAGGGGTAAACAGACTTTACCAGCTTCAGGAAAAAGGCGAGCTTCTTTTCCCTGCAATAAACGTTAATGATTCGGTTACAAAATCAAAATTCGACAATATCTACGGATGTCAGGAGTCACTTGCAGACGGCATAAAAAGAGCTACAGATGTCATGCTTGCCGGCAAAACCGTTGTAATCTGCGGATACGGTGATGTTGGCAAAGGCTGTGCAAAATCGATGAAAGGCTACGGCGCAAGGGTAGTTGTCACCGAGATAGACCCAATATGCGCTCTCCAGGCTGCAATGGACGGTTTTCAGGTATGTCTTCTTGAGGATATTGTTGCAAAAGGGGATATCTTTGTCACTGCAACAGGCAATTACCATGTACTTCGCGGAGAGCACATGGAACAGATGAAAAATGAGGCAATAATCTGCAACATAGGTCATTTTGACAATGAAATCGAAATGTCATACCTCACAAGAACACCGGAATGCGTAAAAGACACAATCAAGCCTCAGGTTGACAAGTGGACGCTCAAATCTGGAAAATCAATAATTGTTCTTGCTGAAGGAAGGCTTGTAAACCTTGGATGCGCAACAGGACATCCAAGCTTTGTGATGAGTGCAAGTTTTACAAACCAGACTCTTGCCCAGATAGAGCTTGCTACAAAAAAACATGAAAACAAGGTATATACTCTTTCCAAAAAGCTTGATGAGGAGGTTGCAAGACTTCATCTTGAAAGACTTCAGGCAAACCTTACAAAGCTTACACAAAAGCAGGCAGATTATCTTGGAATTCCGGTTGAAGGCCCTTTCAAGCCCGAACACTACAGATATTAAAATATCAGCCTGATTTTACCATTAATAAAAGCCCTGCCTTTAATTGTAATTTTAAAAGGCAGGGCTTTATTTTTAAGCCTAGGTTCCTGTTCTCTTTTTTAACAGTCATGCAAAAGATTTATAAAAATCAATAGCTGTGCTCTTCACCCGGGAATCTGCCTTCCCTGACATCTTCAGCATACCTGACAAAAGCTTCTACAGCAAGGTCTCCCAGATTTGCAAATTTTTTGGCAAATTTCGGAACATGGCCTCTGTTAAGACCAAGGAGATCGTGCATTACAAGAATCTGCCCGTCGCAGTCTATGCCTGCACCAATGCCGATTGTTGGTATTTTAAGTTCGGCTGTAACTCTTTTTGCAATATGTGCGGGAATACCTTCCAGTACAACTGAAAAAGCTCCTGCTTCCTGAACAGCATGGGCATCGTTCAAGATTCTGTCCTCATCTCTTTGAACCCTGAACCCTCCCATCTGATGAACAGACTGTGGAGTAAGACCTATATGCCCCTGAACAGGAATTCCAGCCCTTGTTATTGCATCAATTTGATCTGCGATATCCTCTCCCCCCTCAAGCTTGACAGCTTCTGCAAAACCTTCCTTTAAAAGAAGGCCCGCATTTATCACCGCTTCTGAAACGTCTGCCTGATAGGAAAGAAAAGGCATGTCAGTTACAATCATACATGAAGGATTCGCCCTTGCCACTATTCTTGAATGATAAATCATTTCATCCATTGTCACCGGAATTGTGCTTGAATGACCCTGAATCATCATCCCAAGAGAATCTCCGACAAGAATCATATCTATTTCAGCTTCGTGTGCAAGCCTTGTGAAAGTAAAGTCATAGGAAGTAACTGCTGTAATTTTTTCACCTGATTCTTTTTTCTTCATAAATGTTTTTGTTGTGACCTTTTTTGCCATTTTCACATCCTTAATTTAATTTGTTTGCAAATTAACTTCCGTCACCCGAGATATTATAAAATAAGTTTTTTTTTGCAAGCATGATTTTGAATCAGAAAACAGTATTTTTTTATTAATCCCCAATTTTATCCAAGAGATATTGACTATCAAACCTCTCTGGGCTAATAATATTCGGTTACATAAAAAGATATAAAATAAGGACTGATTTAAATGATTCAGACAATAAGAGGGTTCCGTGATATTCTTCCCGAAGAAATTGAAGTCTGGCAGAGAATAGAACAGGAAGCAAAAAATATATTTGAAAATTTCGGTTTTAAGGAAATAAGGCTTCCTATACTGGAAAAAACCGAGGTGTTTGCAAGGGGTATAGGAGAAAACACAGACATAGTTGAAAAGGAAATGTTCACCTTTCCCGACTCAAAAGGGAAAAATCAGACCATGAGGCCTGAAGCCACAGCCTCGATTGTCAGATCCTACATTCAGCACAAAATGTATGCAAGAGAACCTGAACAGAAACTTTATACAATCGGACCCATGTTTCGCAGGGAAAGACCACAGAAGGGAAGATACAGACAGTTTTACCAGATAAATGCGGAGGTTCTGGGGATTGATTCACCTCTGCTTGATGCACAGATACTTGTAATGCTAAACCGTCTTTTTAAAAACCTTGATGTGAAAAACCTTCTTACAAAAATCAATTCACTGGGCTGCGCTGTTTGCAGAAAAAAATACAATGAAATTCTTTCAGCCTTTATTGAAAAGTCAGAAGGACTCTGTGAAGACTGTGAAAGAAGAAAAACAAAAAATCCTTTAAGAATTCTTGACTGCAAAGTAGAATCCTGCCGGAAACAGCTCCAGGGTGCACCGCTTTTAAAAGATTACCTGTGTGATGAGTGCAGGACCCATTTTGAACAGCTCAAACAATGCCTTGAGCTTGAAAAAATCGATTATGAAACCGATGACTACCTTGTAAGAGGCCTCGATTATTATACGAAAACAGCATTTGAAATCCAGACAAAGGAACTTGGAGCCCAGTCGGCAGTTGCCGGAGGCGGAAGATACGACGGGCTTGTTGAAATTCTCGGCGGCCCAAAAACTCCGGGTATAGGATTTGCCATAGGGTTTGACAGGCTTGCCGAAATAGTTGCGTCAAAGCAGGAAGAATTAAAGAACGGACCTTTCGTATACTTCCTGACATTTGGGGAAAACTCTGAAAAAAAAGGTTTTTCACTCTGCAACAGCCTTGTATCAGAGGGGATAAGAGCTGAAATGGACTTTTCCGATAAAAGCATGAAAGCAGCAATGAAAAAGGCAAACAAGTCTAACTGCAGGTTTTGTGCAATAATCGGAGAAAACGAAGTTGAAAAGGGAATCATAAGCCTTAAAAATATGGAAGAAGGAACCCAGGAAGAAGTACAGGAAAAAGATTTTATTTCAATAATAAAAAAATATATTTAACAGGAGAAATTATAGTGGCTGATTTACTAGGAGATCTTAGAAGAACCCACCATCTGAACCAGCTTAGCGCTGCTGACAAGGGAAAGGAAGTTGTTCTCATGGGCTGGGTTCAGAGAAGAAGGGATCACGGCGGAGTTATTTTTGTTGATTTAAGGGACAGAGAAGGAATTACCCAGGTTGTCTTCAATCCCGAAACAGATGCAAAAATGCATGAAAAGGCCCATAACATAAGAAGTGAATATGTCATAGCAGTAAAAGGTACAGTTGATGAAAGACCTGACGGAATGATAAACAAAAATCTTCCAACAGGAGAAATTGAAGTCAACGTTTTCGAGCTCAGAATTCTAAACGAAGCAGAAACACCCCCTTTTCTCATTGAAGACAGGGTTGAGGCATCAGAAAGCATAAGACTAAAAAACAGACATATAGATCTTCGAAGACCAGCCATTCAGAAAAATATAATAAAAAGACACAAAGCAGGCTTTGCTGCAAGAAAATACCTGAACGACAACGGATTTCTCGATATTGAAACCCCTTTTCTTACAAAATCGACTCCTGAAGGAGCAAGAGACTATCTTGTACCGAGCAGAATCAACCAGGGAAGTTTTTATGCCCTTCCACAGTCACCGCAGCTTTTCAAGCAGCTTCTGATGATTTCCGGGTTTGACAGATACTATCAGATTGTAAAATGCTTCAGGGACGAAGATTTAAGAGCAGACAGACAGCCTGAATTCACCCAGATAGACCTTGAAATGAGCTTTGTGGGTGAGGAAGACGTGATGGCAATGGCAGAAGGCCTTGTAAAAACTGTATTCAAAGAAGTTCTTGATATGGACATCCAGACACCATTCAGAAGGATGGACTATGATGAGGCAATGGACAGATACGGACTTGACAAACCTGACCTCAGATTTGAACTAGAGCTTGTGAATCTTTCCGGAATTCTTGCAGGCACCGGTTTCAAGGTATTTGCCGACACTCTTAAAAAAGGGGGCCTTGTCAAAGCTTTAAATGCAAAGGGATGTGCTTCCTTTTCAAGAAAGGATATAGATGACCTTACTTCTTTTGCAGCTATCTACGGAGCAAAGGGCCTTGCCTGGATCAAGGTTAAGGAAGACGGAGAATGGCAGTCACCGATCACCAAATTCTTTTCTGATGAGGAAAAGGACGAAATGAAAAAAGCTCTTTTAATGGAGCCGGGAGACATTGTATTTTTTGTTGCAGATTCTCCTTCTGTTACAAACGACACCCTCGGTAACCTGAGAAATCACCTGGGAGCAAAACTCGGCCTTGTGGACAACAGCAGATATGAATTCCTCTGGGTAACAAGATTTCCAATGTTTGAATGGGATGAAGACGAAAAAAGATACCAGGCTCTTCACCATCCTTTCACTGCTCCTCTTGAGTCGGATTATGAAAAAATTGAAAAAAACCCTCTTGAAGTGAAATCAAGAGCTTATGATATGGTGCTCAACGGTTCGGAAATCGGAGGAGGAAGTGTCCGTATTCATCAGCCTGAAGTTCAGGAAAAAATCTTTTCAATCCTTGGAATGGAAAGGGAAGATTATGAAGAAAAATTCGGATTCCTTGTCGACGCCCTTAAGTCAGGAGCACCCCCGCACGGAGGACTTGCATTCGGATTTGACCGTCTAGTAATGATTTTGTGCAGACAGGATTCCATAAGAGACGTAATGGCATTCCCTAAAACCCAGAAGGGGACCTGCCTTCTTACCAATGCACCTTCAACTGCTTCCTTTGCACAGCTTCAGGAACTTGGAATAAAAACAGTTACAAAAGAAAAAGAAGAGTAATAAAACACTACTTATTTTATACAAATCATTAATTTCGGAGATAAAAAGCTTGTCTCCGAAATTAAATGATGATTCAACTTAAAAAAGATTTGCTCATTAACTGATCGGCAGAAAGCTGTTTTTTCGATATTAAATTACAGGGAGGCTTGTTGTGTCTTATCTTTTCCTTGTGGCAGGATTCATTCTTCTGGTAAAAAGCGCAGATTATCTTGTAAACGGTGCTTCGGCAATTGCAAAAAAATTCAGAATCTCGGATATGGTAATAGGCCTTACTGTTGTTGCCTTCGGTTCTTCACTTCCCGAACTCTTTGTAAACGTTGTAGCAAGCACCGAAGGAAGTACAGGAGTTGCAACAGGAAACATTCTCGGAAGCAACATAGCAAACATTCTTTTAATAATCGGAACCTGCGGCCTCATAAAACCGCTTAAAGTACCAAGGGGCACTGTCAAGGCAGATATCCCCATGGGACTGCTTGCTGTCATTGTTCTTGCAGCTTCTGTAAACGATCAGTTTCTGGACCACTACAACTATTCCCTGCTGAGCAGAAGTGACGGACTGGTTTTCCTTGGCTTTTTCCTGATTTTCTTTCATTACTCATTTTCGCTTTCCAAAAGAGACCCGCTTGAAGAGATTCCTGAAAATTTAAAGGAGATGCACTGGGCCCTTTCAGCAGGACTCATTCTCATCGGAATCATAGGACTTGCAGGAGGCGCCGAGCTTATAGTGAGAGGAGCTGTTGATATTGCCCAGTCATTTGGCGTTTCAGATGAAATAATCGGCCTTACAATAGTTGCCATAGGCACCTCGCTTCCTGAGCTTGCAGCCTCGGTTGTGGCAGCTTATAAAGGTCAGTCTGAAATGGCTGTGGGAAACGTTGCCGGTTCAAACATATTCAATATCTTTTTTGTTCTTGGAATAAGTGCAACCATCAAACCTCTGCCTTTTTCCCAGAACAACAATCTTGACATTCTCATGGTTATTTTTGCAAACATTCTTCTGCTTCTGTTCATGACTACCGGAAGGAAAAGATTTGTTGACAGATGGGAAGGAGCTCTCATGCTATTTATCTACTTCGCCTATCTGGTATTCAGGACATTAATAAAAATTTAATATTTTTTATTTTTTTTCTTGACCGTCAAGGCAAACAAATGTATATGTCTTTTCGTTGCTGAGCAAAAGCAAACTTAATCCCCAGTAGCTCAGTTGGCAGAGCAGATGGCTGTTAACCATCGGGTCCGCGGTTCAAGTCCGTGCTGGGGAGCCAGACATCAAGCCCCTTATTCAAGGGGCTTTTTTTATTTTACCCTACCGGTCATATTAAATAATAACTCCCGCAGAAAAATATAATGACTGGGTCAGAAACCTGTTTAAAAATATTTTCCTGCAAATCCTCCTAAATTTATTGACCTCAAAAAAGCATATTTCTATAATCGTTTTCTCAAAACCTTAACAATCAATTGTCAGGAGAATAAATTGGGTATTGCCGCAGATATTATCATTTTAATAGTAACAGCCTTTTTTTGCGGAATGGCAATGCAGAGAATCGGCCAGCCGCTTATTCTCGGATATATAATTGCCGGAATCTTACTTGGGCCAAACACAGGTTTTATAACAATCTCCAATACCCATGAAATTGAACTTCTTGCAGAAATAGGAATAGCCCTTCTTCTGTTTGCGCTGGGTCTTGAATTTTCTTTAAAATATTTAAATCCGGTAAAAATGATTTCCCAGATATGAACGCCGATCCAGAAAATAATTACTATCCTTATCGGAACAGGAATAGCTCTCCTCATGGACTATGACCTGAAACAGGCACTCTGGCTCGGATCAATTATTTCGCTTTCAAGTACAATGGTTCTTTTAAAAACCCTCATGAATCAGGGCTGGCTTGGAACACTTTCAAGCAAGGTAATGATCGGGATGCTCATAATCCAGGACCTTGCCGTTGTACCTATGATGATAATCCTTCCTCAGCTCAACAATCCGGAAATAGGTGTTTCCGAACTTGGTTTTGCCGCAATAAAAGCCGCAGGTTTTATTGCGGGAATGATAATTCTGGGGACAAGGCTTCTTCCTGGACTCATGGCTCATATTGCAAAACTCGGATCAAGGGAACTCTTTCTTCTTGCCATAACAGCAATAGGTCTTGGAATAGGTTATGCCACACATATGGCCGGGCTTTCATTTGCCTTTGGAGCTTTTGTTGCCGGAATGGTTTTAAGTGAATCAGACTACGGACATCAGGCATTGAGCGACATAATCCCTCTCCGGGATCTTTTCGGGCTTCTTTTTTTCAGTTCAGTCGGAATGCTTTTTGACCCAATGTATCTTATAAACCACGCTGACAAAGTTTTTATCCTGGTTCTCGCTGCAGGGATTGGAAAAGGTCTCATATTTTCATTTCTTGCAAAAACATTTAAATACACTAATGTAATACCACTTGCAGTTGGACTCGGTCTTTTCCAGATAGGTGAATTTTCATTTGTCCTTGCAAGGGTTGGACTTTCCACAAATTCAATCACAACAGAACTTTATTCTCTTGTTCTTACAGCCGCAATAATTACAATGGCTCTCACCCCTATAATTTCAGGCCAGACAGCAAGATTATACGCACTTAAAAAGAAATTTTCTCCATCAAGAGATCTTGAAATATCAAATATCCCTGAAACAGGCCTTCAAAATCACATTATCATTGCAGGAGGAGGAAGAGTCGGTTCACAGATAGCAAAAATGCTCAAGCGTCTTGACATGAAATTCATTCTCATAGAAATTGAGCACAGGCGCTTTGAACAGGCCAAAACAAAAGGAATGTCGGTAATTTACGGTGATGCAACCCATGAAACTGTGCTTGAAGCCGCCGGTATAAAAGAAGCATCCCTGTTAATTCTCACAGTACCTTCTGCAACAAATGCAAGATCTGTAATTGAATCGTCAAAAAAAATGAACTCAGATATTGAAATAATTGCAAGGACCTCATCAAGAGAATATTTTGAAATGTTCAAAGAGCTTGGGGTTTCAGAGGTCATTTTCCCTGAATTTGAAGCAAGTCTTGAAATGACCAGACAGTCCTTAATTCACTTCAACGTGCCTGCGCCTGAAATTCAGAGATGCACAAATACTGTGAGAAGCGAACTTTATGCAGACTGGTTTACAAAAAAAAGCGACTATACCAAACTCTATCATCTGAAAAACGCAGAAGATCAGTTTGATATCCAGTGGTTCAGGCTCCATGAGGCAAGTCCGATTTCAGAAAAAACCCTTGGGCAGAGCGAGGTAAGAAAAAAAACCGGTGCATCTGTTGTGGGAATTGTAAGAAAAGGGAGCCTTGTATCAAATCCAGAGACAGATTTTATACTTATGCCCGATGATTTGATTGCTGTTATCGGGGACGAAAATCAGAGAAAAAGTTTTTGCGAAATGACACAAGACAGCAATTGCTCAAAAGTAAAAAAAAGATAAAGCTTCTGTTCAAATAAAGGTTTAATCTTGTAAAGAAAAATTATATGGTATAATTTTACAAAATAACACCTGATTAAAAATCGGCTTTTTTTACGAAATCAGTAATAATTTTCAGCATCTAAAAAAATAATAATACTCCTAAATTAAAATCATTTTTTGTTCTTTCACGGAATAATTTTATATAAAATTTTACTTGATTTACACAAATTTCTTTAGACAAAGAGAATCTATTTAAACAGGAGGCCGCATGGACAACAGCCCAAGAGACCACAGGATTTCAGATTCAAAGGATAAAAGCATTGACAGCAAATTTCTTACTTTTTCACTTGCTGACGAAGAATACGGGATCGGAATTTTAAAGATAAAAGAAATAATAGGCCTCATGCCCATAACATCAGTTCCCCAGACTCCAGAATTTGTAAAGGGGGTAATAAATCTGAGAGGGAAAGTTATTCCGGTTCTTGATTTAAGGCTGAGATTCTCGCTTCCTCCTCTGGAATACACAGAAAGAACCTGCATAATTGTTGTTGAAGTTGAAGCAAAGTCCGGAATAATCACAATGGGAATTGTTGTTGATTCTGTTTCGGAAGTTCTTCCGGTAAAACCGGACGATATCGAGCCTGCACCCTCCTTTGGAACAAAAGTCGATACAACTTATATTCAGGGTATTGCAAAAACAGGCGGCGGAGTAAAAATCCTTCTTGACATAGACAAAATACTCACAACAGAAGAGCTTGAAATGATTCAGGAAAAAGCATGACAAAGACAATGCCGCCTTATTTGACAATTTAAGTTATTGAATATAGTCTGACCTGAAGAAAGTATTTTATATTCCAGAACTTTGAGATACTCTCAATTCAGGTCTGACAGAAATCAAAAATTTAAATCTGCGGGGTTAAAATGATAATCGGTATAGATGTAGGCGGCACCCACACAGACGGGGTTCTTCTGTCCGGTGACAAAATTGAAAAGTCGGTCAAAATTCCCACAAGGAAAGACAACCTTTACCAGTCAGTGATAGAAGCACTGGACTCCTTAATTGAAAATGCCGAACCTTCCAAAATCAAAAGAACAGTCTTAAGCACCACTCTTACAACCAATGCTGTTGTCCAGAAAAAAACCGCTCCTGTTGCAGTAATAGTTTCAGCAGGACCGGGAATAGACCCGAAATACTACAAAACAGGAGATTTCTACTCTGTTGTCAAAGGAGCTCTTGACCACAGGGGAAGAGAACTGGTCAGAATTGATGAACAGGAACTCAGAGAAACAGCAGAAGAGATTGAAAAACTTGGAATAAAAAATATTGCCGTTATTTCAAAGTTCTCTCCCAGAAATCCGGTTCATGAAAACAGCAAGGAAAAAATACTATCAGGCTTTTTCCGGAATATATTCAAAGGCCACAATGTTTCAGGGCATCTTAATTTCCCGGGAAGAATAAACACAACCTGGCTTAATGCCGCAGTTCATGATTCGTACAAAGACTTTTTCAATTCAGTCAGCAAAAGCTTCAGTGATAGAGGTATAAAATCTTCCGTACATATTCTAAAAGCGGACGGAGGGACAATGCCTCTTATGGATTCTGTCAGCTTTCCTGCCCAGACAATTTTTTCGGGACCTGCTGCAAGTGTAATGGGAGCCATTCCTGGGGCAAAAAAAAATATTGACTCAATAATTCTTGATATAGGCGGGACAACTACAGATATTGCAGTTCTTGTAAATGGCGTCCCTGTTATTTCTCAAAACGGAATAAAAATAGAAAAAATCAAAACTCTGATAAGAGCCATTGAAACAAAATCGATAGGTGCGGGCGGAGACAGCTTTGTAAGGGTTGAAAACAATAATCTATTAATAGGACCTGAGAGAAATGGGGCTGCAATGGCCTTTGGCGGAGATTTCCCCACACCTTCCGACGCCTTTGTTTTTTTAGGAGAAATTGAAGACGGAGATATTGAAGAGGCAAAAAAAGGGATAAATTCCATTGCAGAAAAACTTGGAATTTCTCCGGAAGATACTGCAGAAAAAATTGCGGATAAAACAGCTCAAATTATTGTTGATGCAGTGAATGAAATGATTTTCGATATCAACAACAAGCCTGTTTACACTCTCCATGATTTTCTTGACGGCTACGTTGTAAAGCCAGAAGAAATTCTTGTACTTGGAGCACCTGCGGGTGTTTTTTCAAAACGAATTGAAAAACTATCCGGAATAAAAACAGTTCCTGTTGAAAATTTCAGCATTGCAAATGCAAAAGGGGCTGCCATGGCCAAACCTACATGCACCGTGACCCTTTTTGCAGATACAGCCCAAAGAAAAGCATATGCGGTTTCTGAAAACTATGAAGAAACAATACCTTCAAATTATTCAAGAGAAGACGCTTTTGCAAAGGCAAAATCTCTTTTATATGCAAAAGCAGAAAAAATGGGAGCTGACATGAGAAACCTTGAGATTGACACAATTGAAGATTTGTCATTCAACATGATCAGAGGCTACAGATCTTCTGGGAAAAACATCCGGATAACACTTCAGATAAGACCCGGTCTTGTAAGTGAGTAAATTGATTAACAAGTTAAACTCAGAATTCCGGGCGCAAATATTTTGGAAAGGAAGATTAAAATGCTTAAAGCAAAAAACAGAACAGGTCTTGTCTTTTTCCCTGCTTTTGACTGGGCAATAGACCCCACACATCCCGAAAGAGAGGAAAGGCTTTTATATACAAAGGATCAGGTCTTTGAGGAAGGCCTTATGGATATTGAAGGAATAAGTGAATTCAAACCTTCAGAAGTAACAAAAAACGAAATTAACAGAGCACATTTCTGCGTTCCCGACATTGAAAGTGTCACAACAAGCTCCCACTTCATAAGTGCCGGCGGAGCAAAGGCAATAGCTCAAAAATTTGCTTCAGGCGAGATTGACAAGGGTTTTGCTCTGGTAAGACCTCCCGGACACCATGCAATGAGGGTGGTTCACGGAGGAAGAGGATTCTGCAATATAAACATAGAAGCAGTGATGATTGAATACCTCAGAAAAGAGCATGGATACAAAAAAATCGCCATTGTTGATACAGACTGCCACCACGGAGACGGAACCCAGGATATTTACTGGCATGACCCTGATGTCCTGTTCATTTCAATACATCAGGACGGAAGAACGCTCTACCCCGGTTCAGGATTCACAGAGGAACTTGGGGGCCCTAATGCCTGCGGATACACACTTAATATCCCCCTTCCGCCAAATACCTCTGAAGAAGGATATCTCTATACAATTGAAAACTGCGTGCTGCCGGTTTTAAATGAGTTCAGACCTGACATAATCATCAATTCTGCAGGCCAGGACAACCATTACACAGATCCGATTACAAACATGAATTTCACAGCCCAGGGATATGCAAAACTCACAACACTTTTAAACCCTGATATTGCTGTACTTGAAGGAGGTTATTCCATTGAGGCCGCCCTCCCCTATGTAAATGCAGGAATCATTCTTGCAATGGCAGGCCTTGATTATTCCAATGTAAAAGAACCAGACTACAACCCGGCCGCCCTCAGGGAGACATCGGAGACAATGAAATATATAAAAGAGGTCTGCCGCAAGGTTCTTTCCGTCTGGGATTCAAGACATGAACTCAAGGCAAGGGTTTATGGTAATGATCCTGTTTTCAAAAGAAGAAGAAATATAATGTATGATACTGACGGTATTTTTGAAAGACAGTTTGAACATGCGACAAATTGTGATAAATGCGGAGGCGCATTAAAAATAAGCTCAGAATCTGACAGAGGATGGAGAATAACCGCAGTTCATGCTCCTGTAAATGTATGTGACAAATGCCTTGAACAGGCCGAAAAATGGTATGAAGATGCAGATTCGGAAATCAGTTTTTTCCATGACAACAGAAACGACAGGTTTGAAAGAAAAAAACGCTGATTTTTAAAATATCAAGGAACAACCTTTAATCTGCCCGGATAAAAAAATACTTTTCCGGGCAGTTTTTTTAACAGACAGAAAATAATAAAATGAAAAAGACTATTGAAAAAAGAAGCGCAATTATTTTTGAAATAAGAAAATTCTTCATGAACCAAGGGTACACAGAAGTTGAAACTCCAATAAGGCTTCCTTCAATTATCCCTGAAGATCATATTGAGCCTTTTCTGTCTGAAGACTTTTTTCTGCAGGCATCACCTGAAATATGCATGAAAAGACTTCTTTCGAGGGGACATAAAAAAATATTCCAGATCTGCAAGACTTTCAGAAAAAATGAAAGAGGAAGACTTCATATACCGGAAATGACCATGCTTGAATGGTATCATGCCGGCAGAAACTATCTTGATTTGATGAAGGAAACTGAAGATCTTATAACAA
>JBFWJK010000026.1:0-26601 GCA_050253255.1 Desulfobacteraceae bacterium
TCACCCGGAGGAACAATTGACAGCAGATAAAATTAAAATTGATACAACTCGCTTTGGAGAGGTGGAAATTCTGAAAGAAAAAATATACGCCTTTCCCGACGGAATACCGGGATTTCCATCATGCAATGAATTCTGTATTCTCGACAACAATAAAAACACACTTTTCAAATGGCTTCAGTCAGTAGACAGACCAGAACTTGCTTTTGTGCTCTTCGATCCTTTTCTTTTAAAAAAAGATTATGATGTCTTTATAAATGACGAAGCCCTTAAGACTCTTCAGGTTCAGAAAAAAGAAGAAATTATTGTCACTGTAATCCTTACAATACCAAAGGGCAAACCCCAGGAAATGACAGCAAACCTTAAAGCACCTCTGATTTTCAATATTGTAAAAAAAATAGGCAAACAGATAATTCTTAATGACTCCGACTATCCTCTTGAATATCCTGTATACGATTCTCTTACAGATAGTTCACAAAAAGGAGAAAAATAATGCTCATCCTTGCCAGACAGAAAGATGAAGCTGTCATGATAGGGAACAACATTGAAATTAAAGTTGTTGAAATTAAAGGCGGCAAGGTAAGGCTGGGGATATCTGCACCTGCCGATATCCCTGTTCACAGAAAGGAAGTTTTTGAAGAAATAATGGAGAAAAACCTTAAAGCAGCAGATTTTGACATGGAGGATTTTGAAATAACTTCATCACAAACAAAGGGAAAAATGGATAACCTCTAAGCCTGCTTGCTTAAAATAACACCTTCAAGACTTCCGTCTTCTCTGAATTTTTCCATAAGTTTTACAAGATGTTCAGGCGGAAGGCTTCTTATTACTTCACCAGAAACTTTATCCTTTACCTGCACCATCATCTGACTTATTTTGTCATTGTAGGAAAATTCAACTTTGGTATTTTGATTTTCCAAATCAGAATTTATAAACTTTAAAACCTCTTCAAGGGTGTCTTTATCCTCAACAAGATTTTTCAGATAACCCTGAACTTGTTCTGCTGTTTTTTCAATGTGTCCTGGTTTTCTGGGCGATAAATCAGGAGAATTAGCAGCATGCTTAATCCCGCCTGAACTTTCTGAATGTTTTATGTCGATATTTGTAGTAAAATCGACTATATTTCCTGCTGCCTTAACCATAATTATTACCCCCTAGTTATTTCCCCATGCTCTTCCATATGCGTCAAGCGCATTTTTGCCTTTTCTCATTTTTCCAAGACGCTTTGAAAGAAGTTCTTTATACTCTTTTAACACATCTTCTATAGTGTCTTCTCTTTCAATTATAAACTTTAATTTTTCAACAAGTTCTGCAAGTTCATGCTGGTTTTCAATATTTACATCGTTATTATCTGGAAAAATATTTTCAAAATAATCTTTAATTTCCTTAAAAAGAAGATCTCTTTCCACTCTTAGCACTTCAACATCAGTTAAAAAGCTTTTGCCTTCTTTTAACATGGAAATATTGTTTTCAACAGCTTCTCTGTGAACGTCCTGCATTGCTATATATCTGTCAAACAATTCTTCCATGACATTATTTTTCATAAAAAACCTCTTTAACCCTTAAATTGCTACAGAAAAAGATTTTCTGTCTTTATGTTTTTCAGGAGCTGCAGGTACTTTTGTTTGTGAGGCTTTATTGTTTGATATACCCATAACTCTTTCTTCCCAGAGTTTTTTAAGTTCTCTTATATAATTCATGGAACGCACAATAATTACAGTGTCATGGGTTAAATTCACTTTTGGAAGCTCAGTAAGCATGTATAAATAAAGGTCTCTTAAATACTGGGCTGTTTCTCCGCCTTTTTCCATATTTAAGGATGCATTCAGTTCTGTAATTATATTAAGAGCTCTGCCTAAATTTTCTCCTCTTAATCTTGGATCCTTTTTTTCTGTCCCTATTCTTGCTTTTTCCAAAAATCTTAAAGCTCCGTCATAAAGCATCTGAATAAGTTTATTAGGATCTGTAACGGTGCTTACCTCTGTTTTTCTGTAAGCACCCATTTTATTCTGATAAGACATAAAGCCCTCCTGGTTAATCATCGTTTGCAGAGTTCATTGACTCTATCTGCTGTGAAAGATATGAAGACATTGAGTTCATCTGGCTCATATAAGTATCAAGCTGAAGAAACTGCTTTGCCATTATGTCATATCTTTTGTCGAGTCTTTCCTGATCATTAGATATCTGTGCAGCAAGCTTGTCATACATTGACTGGGCCGAGTTCTTTTCTATATAAACTATGCCGTTTGCAGCACTTGTTGCAGACCTCAGTCTTTCATTGACTGTATCTGCCCAGCCGGTAACATCATTTTCGCTGTCACCTAAAAGAAAAGTTTTTATATCTTCAAAATTATTTTCTATTGCATCATCAAGAGCTTCTTCGTCAATTTTAATTTCACCGTCTCTTGTATATTCAATTCCAAGATCAACCATTGAGGTAACTGAGCCTTCAAGATCAAGAGGGTTAATTACATCATTTACAAGCTGTGATCTGAAAAGTCTTAAAGAAGAAAGATTGTAAAATGAGCCTTTTTCATTGGTTTCAGTATTGTAGTTACTGTTTGTTTTAATTTCTGAAAGAACTTCTTTCAGGCCTTCAACAAAAGATAAAATCTGATCTTTTATGGACGATTTATCCGTAACTATCTCAAAGGAGGTTTCTCCGGTTTTCTGAAGATTTAAAGTTGTTCCGCTTATAATATCATCAATTGAATTTGTTGCTCTCTGATAGCTTACTCCGTCAACTTCAACTTCAGCATCAAGACTTGCCCCGCCGGCTCCAGCCTCTTCAGCCATATTCATTGTGGAAAGCTGCTGGGTGATTGAAATTCTTCCTTCTTCGCCCATTGTGTCGGATCTTAAAAGAAGCTTGTACGAGTCTGCACCGCTTCCGTCTTTTATTACACTTGCCTTTACCCCCGGATTATTCTCATCAGCATTTATCATTGAAGCAAGAGAAGAAAGTTTTGTACCGCTTTCCACCTGAAGGGAAACAGACTGTCCATTTACTTCATAGGTAAAAGTTTCAGTCGAGCCTGTATTGTTTACAAGGGAATCTCCGGATGCAAGACCTGTATCTGACTTCCATGAGCTTTTCTGGGCAAGAGAGTTAACTTTTATATAATAGGTGCCAAGTTCAGCCCCCTCAAGGGTATTCGCATTTAAAACAGAAGGATCGGAAAGACTTGAGTTTCTTCCCATGTATGTTGACTGAAGACTTAAATCAAGAGCAGAGTCTTTGGCTTTTAAGAGCTTGGACTGCAAAACATCAAATTTTTCAATTCTTTCTTTATACTCTAGCTGTTTTGCTTCTTTTTGTTTAATCGGAATACTGTCCGCTTCCTTGAGCTGATCTAAAATATTCTGAAGCTCAAGCCCTGAACCTATCCCAAGTGTTGATATTGAACCAACCATAGCATGCCTCCTTTTAACATCCTGCATCAGGTTTCAAGCAAAAAACTCAAAACCTGAAACTGGCCGTTAAGATGAGGGGACAAAAGCCCCCTCATTTTTAGTTTATATTACTGAAGCAGTCTCATAACGTTCTGAGCTGTAGCATTTGCCTGTGACTGAGCATATGTACCAGCCTGCATCAACACCTGCATCTTGGAGAACTGTGTACTTTCAGCTGCAAAGTCAACGTCTCTGATCGCACTTTCTGTTGCCTGCACGTTAATCTTTGTAACAGAAAGGTTTGCAATTGTACTTGTAAGCTGATTCTGGGTAGAACCAAGTCCTGCTCTGACTTCATCAAGACGCTCAAGAGCATAGTCAGCTGTACGGATTGCCATGTTTGCGCCTTCCTGTGTTGTAACGTCAACGTGTGCAATAGCTGTTGCATAGTTAAGGTTAGCAAGAATAGTACCGTCGCCCTTCATGTCAGATGTTGCTTCTGTTGAACCTGCACCGCCTGCAAGACCTACTTTGCCAAGGCTCAGTTCTCTTTCACCTGCACTAAGTCCAGCACCGTCAACTGTGAAGGCTTCGTTTGAAACAAGGCGAACATTACCCATGTAAACTGAATCCTGAGCTATACCTGTGTTGCCGAAGTCAGAAGCGAATTTAACAAGCTTGTTACCGTTTGAGGTTGACTGAACCTGGATGTTTCTGCCGTCACGTGCTGTAAGAACAAGGGCTCCGTTTTCATCAATGCTTGCCATTACTCCTGTAACGTCTTTTGAGTCATTGATTGCATTCATAAGTGTCTGGCCTGCGTCTCCGTCTTTAATCTCCATTCCGGATCCGCCGGTATTGTCACGAACAATGTCAATACCATTGATCATGAAGTCGCCCTGCTCAAGGATACCTGCTGTTACAGAACCTGCACCTGCCTGCTGTGCCTTGATAATATCAGCTTCAACACCTGTGTGTTCTGATACGCTGTTTATAGCTTCTGCCCATGCAGCTGCACTTCTGTCACCAAGAGCTGTTGAAATACCGTCATCAGAAGGCTCGCCTATATTGTATCCGTTTATAGAGATATCGCCTGAGTTGTACTGCATGCGGTCTCTGCCAAAGTAAAGCAGGTTGTTTCCGCCTGAGTTGTCAACTCCGCTGGCTTCTGATGTTCCGTATATAGAACCGGAAAGACCAATAATTGCAGCTTTGTCATCATTTGTCTTGTCAGCACCTTCGATCTTGATTTCAGTTGTTGAAATACCTTCTGTTGTACCTTTTACAAAGCCAACTTTTGAAGGATCTGTACCTGAAATTGTTATATCTTCTCTTGAGGATATCAGTCTTATTCTGTTTGTTGCACCACCGTCAGCGCTGTAGTATTCAGCCCTGATTCCTTTTTGCTGAAGTTCTGTATTGTTATTAATAGCATTCAGAAGGACTTCACTTGAATCATTATCTTTAATAGACTCTACGTTTCCAACATCTACGCCGTTTATTACCAACTCACCTGCAACGAGATCTGTCTCAGTAATCCCGGTGTCTGTCCCAACCATCGCTCTTGCATTGGAAAGAGTAAGGGTTCCACGAGCTATATAATCATCAAAGCCCAGACCATTAACATTTGCACCACCTGAAGTTACACCAGTAAAAGATAAATTCTGGCCATTAGTACCTATAATTTTTACTCCGTCCGAACCCACAAGTTCAGCTCTTATTCCAGCACCACTTCCTGTGGTAACTCCATTTATCTGATCAACTATACCTTGTGCACCATTAGCTGACACTGTAAGACTATTCACAACAAATAGAGTAGTAGCGCTGACATCACTTAGTATTACTTCAGTAGTGGCTTTTGCCTGTACACCGGTTTCATTTATCTTGGCATTTATTGCGGCTGCCTTAGCGAAAGCTGTATCTCCAGAAGTATAGGCATCAGTACCATATTGAGATAGTCCTGCTCCGATTTCAACACCATTGATCTTCAAATCACCTGCAGCAAGTGCATCTGTTGAAACTGAATCTGTTTTCAGGTAGGCAGATGACAATGCAAGACTGTTGTTACCTGAAGTATTCTGAGAGCCGTCTGCTTCAAAAGTACCGTACTGGGAACCGGAAAAACCTATTTTAGCAAGATAGTTATCTGAGCCTGTATTGCTTGCGGCTCCTTCAAGAACAATACCATTTGTCTGAACACCATCGGTGGTTCCTTTTGCAAAACTAAATTTACCAGGATCAGTACCACCAATTACTAGTTTATCATCTTCCGATATGATTCTTATTCTGTTAGTTGAACCGGCATCAAGGCTCACATACTCTGCTCTTATACCCATTTTCTGGAAAGTTGCATTGTTATTTATAGCATTAAGAAGAGTGCCGTCAGAATCATTATCTTTAATGTCAAGAGAGCCGCCTTGGGCAACATCTATACCATTTATTGTAAGCTCACCAAGGCTTAAAGTATTTTCTTTAATCCCCTCTGTTGACTGAGTCATTGCTCTTGCATTGGAAAGAGTAAGGGTTCCACGAGCTATATAATCATCAAAGCCCAGACCATTAACATTTGCACCGCCTGAAGTTACACCAGTAAAAGATAAATTCTGCCCATTTGTACCTATAATTTTTACTCCGTCCGAACCCACAAGTTCAGCTCTTATTCCAGCACCGCTTCCTGTGGTAACTCCATTTATCTGATCAACTATACCTTGTGCACCATTAGCTGACACTGTAAGACTATTCACAACAAATAGAGTAGTAGCGCTGACATCACTTAGTATTACTTCAGTAGTGGCTTTTGCCTGTACGCCGGTTTCATTTATCTGAGCATTTATTGCTGCTGCTTTCGCAAAAGCTGTACCGGCAGAAGCATAATCTTGACCAAATTGAGCTTGAGTTGCCCCAATTTCAGCACCGTTAATATTCAAATCTCCTGCAACAAGTGCATCTGTTGAAACAGTATCTCCCTTATAAAAAGGATTGGAAATTGCAGCTTCAGCTTCTCTTGCAGTATTTGCATAAGCCATAGCACCAACAACATTACCGCTTGCATTTCCGATATTAACTTTTGCGGTTTCGTCTTTGTAAGCACCAATGTGGAACTGCTTGTCAACAAAAGTACCGTCAAGAAGATTGATTCCGTTATATGCTGTTGTTTCAGCAATCATGTTCAATTCTTCAAGAAGCTTGTCAACGTCAGCCTGAATAGCAGCACGGGATGCAACGCTCTGAGCATCTGAAGCTGCCTGAATGGCTTTGGTTCTGATTGTGTTAACAATGTTAATAGATTCTTCAAGCGCACCGTCAGCTATCTGAATAATGTTAACACCGTCATTGGCGTTTGCAATGGCCTGACCAATACCTGTATGCTGAGCCTTCAGAGTATCAGCAATAGCAAGACCCGATGCATCATCGGCTGCCTTGTTGATTCTCAGACCACTGGAAAGACGCTCCAATGATGAACTTAGTGCATTGTCAGTTTTGGTAAGGTTTTTGTGTGCATTCAACGCCTGAATGTTTGTGTTAATTCTTAGACCCATGAGTTTCCTCCTTGAAATTGTTTAAAAATAATGCATCCTTGCATTTAATTTTGAGTTATCTGACTTAAAAAAATAAATTAATTTGAGCCATTACCTCCTTTCACTTATGTTTCAATAAACTTATCGGAAATAAAATTAAATGCCTTAAGAAATTTAATTGTGTTTATGATGAAAAAATTAAAAGAATTATTTTAATTTCAATTGATAGCCTCTAAACAACATCTGGGCTGCTTACTGCCTTCATAGTCAACAATATATTTCTGGGACTGACACAAAAATTCAAATCTATGCTTAAAATCATAATCTACAATAGTTTCTTCATTTATATGCTTTTCAATTCCATCATAGCAAATCTCAAAAAAACGTCTCATGGAAACGCCCATCCCATGATTTAAATTTTTTATATACTCTCCATCAATATCATCTTTTTGAGAATAAACTTTAAAATCCACATGAAAACCTTCTTCTTTCATATCCTGAACTAAAAGCTTTTTATCACCTGTGTTTGCTATAAAATCATTTTCAGCATGTATAAATTTATAAACAGTTTTTAAATTGCCAATTTCTTTCATGACTCTCAAATGATGTCTTGGGAATGCCCTCATAATAAATCTGTCATGATTAAATCCATTTGGCATAAAAAGATATTGAGACCAGGGAGAGAGAACATTCAGTGCAATAAGTATGTTGGGAGAGTGTTGTAAAACAAATTCAGCTGAACCACTTTCACGCCCGGTAATATAGTTTAAATTTGGTTTTGCCCAGGAGGAGTTATCAAAAACAGCATTAAGAGTACGTGGTGCAAGCTTTGATATCAGATTTGCAATATATCCTCCATAAGAGCTTCCAATTGCATATATTTTTTTTGGTATTTGAGGATAATTTATCAAAACATCATTTATTGAATAAATATGGTCAAGAGCTGGCAAAATACCAAAATTCTGATATTCATTTTTATCAGGATAAATTAAGCCTGGTATAACAACAGGCTCTTTTCTTCCTGGATTCATTTGGTTTAATTTTGCAAAAATAGTATCAATATTTTCATTATTTGTACACCCCGTAAGAGTCTGAAGAAGTTTTAAAACCCCCGGTTCAATATTAATTTTCCCCCCACTCGCAGGCCTGGAAAAAAAACAATGATAATCAACAGTTAGACAAGCCATTGAAAACTTATCTGCAATATAACTTGAAAATTTTTTCCTATACTCTCCGGCATCTGCTCCAAATCCGGCTATATATACAACAAGACCTTTTACATTATTCTCGGGTATATTAATAAAATAATCTATTTTTCTTTTTAGATTGACATTAAATTCAAAATCCTGATGAGCTTTTATAGTTTTTTTTAATAGAACCATACAAAAAACAAACCTTTCAAAAAATTCAAATACTATTATGTTTTTCAATCAAAAGTTTTATTTTATCCGCCATTTCAAAGTTGCCCAAATTTAAATTACACTGATAAAGACCTTTAAGAGCCTCAATATCACTTCCATTAATTTTTAAGGCTTGTGTATAAAAATCCAAAGCTTCTGAATACATTTTATTAAGAATATATACTTCTGCCACAGCTTTTTTAAGTTCAGGAACATTACCTGCAAGCCTGTCTGCCTCAATTATCTGATACAGAGCCTGTTCATAATTTCCTTCTGATTTATTAATCAGGGCAAGATGAATATAAGGTGAAGGTGAATTTGAAATTGAAGATGCCTGAATAAGGTAATTTTTTGCTTTTGATATTTCTTTTTTATTGAAATTATAAATTCCAAGAAGCTCCAATATGCTTGGATTCCCCGGATTCTGGGCTAAAAGAACCTCAAGAAAATCTAGGGCCTTGTCGAAATCTTGTTGAGAAATTTCTTCAATATAGAGCAATGCATCATTTAATTCTTTGGTTATTACAGGAAGATATTCTTTATTTCTTTCCTCAAGAGATTCAAGCCACTTTTCTCCTGATTCTTTAAGTTTTTTAGCTTTTTTATTTTCAGGGTCAAGCTCCAAAATTTCTTTACAGATTTTTATTGCCCAGTGAGTTCTGTTGTTTGAGCCATATACTTTAAAGCCCTGATCAAGATAAAGTCTTGCTTCAGAAAGTCTTTCTTCAGCAATATTTTCTTCCTGGTTTAAAAGATTTTTTATCAATTTATTTTCAGGGGCTAATTCTTCAGCCTTTTTAAAAAACTCAAGTGATTTTTTTGTTTGCAAAAGTCTGCTGAATACTTTACCAAGGCCTGCATAGGCCAAAAAATTATTTTCATCATATGCAAGAGCTTTTTTGTAAGCATTTTCAGCATCAACAAAATCCATAAATTCAAAAAATTCATCACCGAGTTTTGTTAAAAGCTGACTTTTTTCTTTTTCATTGTTTGAGTTGTTAATTTTATTTTGCAAATCCAATTCATTTTCAAGCCTTGATTTTAAATTTTTATAAATATCAAGAAGTTTTTTTACAGACTTTTGCCTTGATTCAAACCACTTCTTTATGAACCCCATTTCCTTTAAAACTTTTTCATTATCTGAAAGTTCGTCTATTTCAAGGTTCATATTGTATTCAAGGCATCTTAAATCAAGTTCGTCTTTTGCCAAAAGCTGAGAAACTGACGCAACAGATAAAGGAAGATGAGATTCATTGTCAAAATAATCACAAACAGCCCCAACTTTCTGGGGATAATTATTTATTTTTTTGGGAGAAATTTTTTGTGTTTTTTCAGCCAGCTCTTTTCCTTTGCGAAATTTTTTTCTTAATTTTACAAGTTGTTCAATTTCTTTTTCCAAAATATCAATCAGCATATTTTTATCAGGCTTTTTGCTTTCCTGATATGCTTTGTAAATTATGTCTTTTTTGGGAATTTTATTTAAATTTAAGCTATTGAAAAAAGGCTCCATTTCAATTTTTTCTGCTCCGCTAATTTTTACGCCTTTACTTGAATTGTAGAACTTTGCATTTGAATTTTTAATATAATCTTCAATTATCATCCTCTGCGAGACCATCTGGCTTGCAGTTGCAACAGATTCACCTTTATAGCCTTTGGCCCAGATTATGGATTTAAAATCAAGAGTTGCAGACATTGATGCTCCGTCAGCATAGGATTTAAAACCAACATAACCAAGATCAAGTCCTGAAAAAATTATTGAACTGCCTCCTGCAAACAAAGCCGCAAATAGCATTAAGTGAGGGACAGCGTCCATTTTAGGAGGATCAACCCAGCCGTCCCATTCATTTTCAAGCATACTGAAAAGGCCGTATTTAGTTGTAACAAAAAATTTAACCTGAGATTTATAAGGCTTGATTATCATGCTGGCACATTCATTATGATATAAAAAAGGTACGTCTTTTGTTTGGTCAAGATAATCTTTATATTTTGTATAAGATATTTGATGATAGTCGACAGCTCCTGCAAGATCGGGCTTTATTCCATTTTTCAATAATACAGGAAGTGCAGTATCAACTGCAAAGATTGCCATATAATCCTGATATTTTTTAATTATTTCTATATCATCTTTAAGTGAGGGACCTGCACCTACAACAAGAACAGGTTTGTCCTTGAAAATATCTTTAATAGAATACAAATTGGCAGAATTTATAGTTGTAGTAAGGTTTTTCATTGAGTTTTCAAAAAATACAGGGCCGGTTCCAGCCACTGTATTAACGCTCATTTTATACTGACTAACCTGTTCTCTGACATTTTTTGCAATATTGTCAAAAAGCTCAGGGTTTATTTTTCTTTCTGGTTCATAAAAACTTATTTTTATACCTTTGACCCACAAAGCTGTGTCAAAATTGTTTTGTGGAAAAACATAGCTAAGATTAAAGTCTGTTCCAAGAAGAAAATAAAAACTGTCACTGAAAATTTCTTCAGTCAAATCCACTGCTTCAAGAGCCTTTTTAAAAACAGAAATATATGGTTCGATAATAACAATTTTTAAAAACCTGATTTCCCTTTTTGAAATTTCCCTTAAAAGGTATCCAAGGCCCATTCCAACAACAAATCTTACTTCTCCAACTGAGAGTTCAAGGTCATCTGCAACATCTTGTGCTTCTTTTTGCGGATTAAAAGAATTGTTTATACTTACTATTCCACGGCCTTTTACATTGGCGTTAAGTCCATAAAAATTATTATTTTCTTTGAGCTCAAGTTCAACGTCGTTATTTTCATGGGATAAAATTTTGTCGTAATAGACAGGATATTTCTGCTTTAGTGCATTAAGGTTGTTCTGATATATAGAATTTTCCAAAAAAACTCCTTATAAAAAATTAAAAGATCAGTTATTTGATCTTTTTTGAAGGTATGTTTCCACTAATAAAAAATCAAATTCTGTATCAAGATCAAAAGACCTTTCTGCAGGCATTACATAGGAAGCTGTATATTCCGAGTAAAAACTTTTGTTTTCTTTAAACCAGTCTGCATAGGCAACTGCAACCGCACCATTTGGAATATATACATCAGGCAGATCCTGGCGCCTTTTATTAAAAAACTCTCTGCCCATCAGCGGATCGAAAAAACCGTTTTTAAGCTTGAACATCCAGTATGGATTTTTTGAAGGCATACATGAGGAAATACAGGCTTTGACTCCTTCTAAAGCACATCTGGAAATGCATGAATCAACATCATCTGAGTTTACAAGAGGTGAAGTCACCTGAAGACAGACCAGCAGATCATAATTTTCAACATTTTCCATGGCATGAATCAGTACATCATTAGTCGAAGAATTATCCTGAGCAAGATGATCCGGACGCTTAAACGGGACATCACACCCTGCTTTTATGGCATTCCCGATAATTTCATCACTGTCTGAAGATAAAATATAACGGTCGATATATTTACTCCTGCTTGCCACATCTACAGTTCTTTCAACCAGAGTTTTACCTCCGATTTTTCTTAAATTCTTATTTAAAACCCCTTTTGAACCTCCTCTGGCAGGAATGACCGCAAGAACACTTAAATTTTTATACACTTATCCCTCCGGCTCAGTTTGAAAAAATCTGAGCATATTCGTAATTCGCTGTTTCAAAATCCTGGAGTCTTCCAATATCAACCCAGTATTCTTTAATCGGGAAGACGCCGGTCTTCATATTTTTTTCAACAATCACTCTGAACAAATCAGTCATATCGTAATAATCATTTTCCGGAATTATTTTTTTAAGCTCAGGATTTAATACATAAATTCCTGCATTTACAAAAAATTTATGCACTGGTTTTTCCTCAATGGAATTTAAAATGGAGCCGTCAATATTTACAACTCCATAAGGTATCTGCATTTCATAATTCCTGACGCACATGGTGGCCGCATGATTATTCTCTTTATGAAAATCGAGAAGCTGACCAAAATTAACTTTTGTTAGTAAATCACCATTCATTACAATCATTGGATTTTCAAAAGTTTCATTCAAAAGAGAAAGGCTTCCCGCAGTTCCAAGTTTTTTATCTTCTTCAATATATTTAACCGATACACCCCAGTTAGAGCCGTCAGAGAAATAATCCCTTATCATTTGCCCTTTGTAATTTATGGAAAAATAAAAATTATCAAAACCTTCTGCAATAAAATTATCAAGGATTATTTCAAGAATAGGTTTACCGCCGATCTTAAGAAGGGGTTTCGGGCAGTCATTTGTAAGAGGTCTGAGTCTTGTTCCAAGGCCGCCCGCCATTATTATAACAGGATTTCTTTTGAGGTTCTGACCAAGAAGTTCTTTTGATACCACTAAATTTATGAGCTTTGAATTTTCATCTAACACAGGAATCTGTTTTATACCAAACCTTTTCATCAAAGCTTTTACTGCAAAATCATTCATCTTCGATGTAGCAACATGTGGATTTTTATTGGCCACCTGCTCAATTTTACCATCGAGCCCGATGCCTCGTAAAAGGCCTCTTCTTATATCACCGTCAGTGACAGTTCCTAGAAGCCTGCCTTCATCATCAGTTACAAGAGCTATCTGAATTGCTGACTTATCAATTATATCTACTACTTTTTTTATTGAATCATCAGGATTTACTGCTACTTTTTTCCAGTCGGCCATGGTATTTTCCTCATAAAATAAAGTCAAATTTTATAAAAATGAATCGACATACAGGGCTAAGGACTTAAGTAGAAAGACTTACATAAAAAAATAAGCAGAACCTTCACTCTGATTTAAAACAATCGTAAAAACCTTTTTTTATAAAACTTTCAGATGAAAAATCAGTTCTTTCAATAATATTAATAATTTTTTCAGCAGTATCACCTTCCCCATAAGGATTGACCATATTTTCAATCTTTTTCTTAAATTCTAAAGAAAGAGCCTTTTCAACAGCTCTTTCAATAGACTTTTTTTTGCACTCACAGTCAATTATATTATCTGCACTAAACCTTCCTGCCTGACGATCTCCAATATTTACAACAGGAGTTTTAAAATATGGACTTTCAATTATTCCGCTTGAAGAATTCCCAATAATCAATGAGCAATACTTCATTGCCCCAAGATATGCTCTCTGCCCAAGATTTTTTACAAGAATCAGTTTTCGTGGGTAATTTTCTGAAAAATTTTTTAAGGCATTAAATATATGGCTGTTTCCTGCGTCAGCATTTGGCATTGTAGCAACAATGCAAAAATCAAAATTGTATATTGCTTCAAGTATTTCATTAATCTGTTTTCCAGAAGTTAAGTAATCATCGCGGGTTACGGGATGATAGGTCAACAGTGCAGTTTTTTTTCTAAAATCTGCTCCTGTAATACTATTTAATTCGTCAATCCCGGGCAACTTTGTATTTTTTATATTATCAATACCTATTGCACCAACATTAAATACTTTGTCAGGGAATTCACCCATCTGTATTATTCGTTTTCTGTATATTTCCAATGATGCAAAATGAAGTGAAGATATTTTTGTTACAGAATGCCGTACAGAATCATCCACAGCACCTTTTGTTACTTCCCCCCCATGAATATGAGCAACAGGGATTTTATAAATAACAGCTGGAATTGCGGCGCAGAAAAGTTCGTATCTGTCACCAAGCAGAACTAAAACATCGGGCCTGTTTTTTAAAAAAACTTCTGAAAAGCCCTGAATTCCAATCGATATTGAACTGCATATATCTTTTTCTGTATCAGATTCAATTTTAAGATCAACTTTATAATCAACTGCTATATTGTCATTTTTTATCAAATCAAGTGTATAACCATGAAACTTTGAAAGATGGGAACCTGTTGCACAAAGGATTAAATTTAATTCTTCACTTTTTTCAATTTTTTTTATCAATGGATACAAAAGACCATAATCCGCACGACCAGTTGTTACAACCATTACATTCTTCATGTCTGTCCTTAAACTTGTATCTGTTCGTCTTTTATATAATCTTTGGAAGATTTTTTACCCACTATCATATTCCAGAGCATTGGTGAAAGTCCTGTGCCCGGTCTTTTAAGAGTCAGATTTTCAGGAGTAAAAACCTCACCCTTTTTTATATCTTTTGATGCAACAATGCTTTTTCTGACTATTTTTATATTTTTTTGCTCAGATCTGGAAGGTGTTTTCACCCCATCTCCAAAAGCAGCTTCAATATTTCTTACAGACCTCACCATTTCCTTCAACGACTCCGGAGTAAGCGAAGCCTTATGATCAGGCCCTTCCATATCAGGATCAAGGGTAAAATGTTTCTCAATAACTTCTGCCCCAAGAGCCGCTGCTGCAATTGGAACTTCAATGCCAAGGGTATGATCTGAATACCCGACTTTTATCCCGGGAAATGCACTTTTTATTGTAATCATGGCTTTAAGGTTCACATCTTCAAAAGGAGTGGGGTATTCTGTATTGCAATGTAATACTGTAATTTTTGAGATATCTGTTCCGGAAGCTGTTAAAAGATTTAAGGCCTCTTCAATTTCTCCAAGAGTGCTCATTCCTGTGGAAAGAATGACTTCTTTATTTAGTTTTCCAATTTTTTCAAGATAAGGATAATTTACAATTTCACCTGATGGAATTTTCAAAGGAAAAGCATCAATTTGTGCAAGAAAATCTATTGAATCATTGTCAAAGGGGCTTGCCATGAATTTTATTTTTTTTTCATGACAATAATTGCTTAGTTCAATAAATTCGTTTTCACCGAACTCCAGTTTTTTCAGCATTTCATACTGTGATGTATTTTGGTTTAAATTTTTTTTCTGATAATCTGCCATATCAGCGTTTTTGAAAACAAGCTTGTCAGCCTTGAAAGCCTGAAATTTTACAGCATCTGCTCCGGCAGCGGCTGCTTCGTCTATCATTTTTTTTGCCGTTTCAAGATTCCCGTTGTGGTTTACTCCGGCTTCCGCAATTATAAAAACTTTTGTTCTGATCTGCTCAGGCATGATAAAAATCCGGTTTAAGATTATTTGGTTGTTTTTATATCGGTAGTCAGATAATTTTTTTAAATTGAGTATTTCAGAATAATCCCATAAAAATTAATTTTATACAATTTTTTTACACTGGGTTAAAGGAAAGGATAAAAATGTCAGATTTAAATGATCCAAGAGTTTTATTTGCCGCAGAAAGAACTCTTATGGCCTGGAACAGAACAAGCATATCTCTTATGGCATTTGGATTTGTAATTGAAAGATTCGGCCTTTTTCTCAAAATCGTGGGCAGACAGGAAATGACTTTTCTTCACAGACAGTTTTCATTTTATATGGGAGTTTCATTCATTCTCCTGGGTTCCTTTATTTCACTTTATTCAATTATTCAGCACATACGCATATTAAGGAGCATAAAACCTGTTGAAATACCGGAAGGATACAAGCTATGGGCAGGAATATTCATCAATTGCGTTCTTGGTATTTTAGGCCTTGCTCTCGGATGTTATCTTTCATTTATTTAAGAGGAGAAAAATTCTCATTTTCCGGCAGTTTAAACAAAACATAAGACTCCTTAGCCTGCTGAGCAGCAATCCTTTTTTAAATTAATTTCATGTTTTTAGAAAGCAGACCCAAATGAAAAAATCAGATATTGCAGATGTAATAATAATCGGAGCAGGAGCTTCAGGACTCATGTGCGCACTTGAAGCTTCCAGAAGAGGAAAAAAGGTATTGATCCTTGATCATAATAAAATTGCCGGTGCAAAAATTCTTGTTTCCGGAGGGGGAAAATGCAATTTCACAAACAGAAATATTGACCCTGAAAACTACATTTCTAACAACCCTCATTTTGTCAAGTCAGCCCTTGCCCGATTTTCACAGCATGATTTTATATCCATTATTGAAAATAACGGGATTAAATACGAAGAACGGAGCCACGGCCAGCTTTTCTTAAAAAAAAGAGCAAATGAAATTTCTGATTTATTTTTAAGAGAACTCAAAAAATACAATTCAAAGCTTCTCCTTGAAACCCGTGTGGTTGCAGTTGAAAAAAACAAAGGCATCTTCATTGTAAAATCAGACCCGGGTTCATTTAAGTCAAAGTCTGTTGTGGTATCCTCAGGAGGACTTGCAGCTCCACAGACAGGAGCCTCTCCAATTGGCTATGAAATAGCTGAGCATTTCAAAATTAAAATAATAAAGCCTTTTCCAGGTCTTGTACCTTTGACATTTTCAGCAGAAGACAGAAAAAAATTTACAAATCTTTCAGGGATTGCAGTAAGTGCTGTGGTAAAAAACAGCAAAATTTCTTTTAAGGAAAATATTCTTTTCACACATAAAGGACTGAGCGGCCCTGCGGCTCTTCAGATTTCACTCTACCTCAAACCGGGTGAATCAGTTTTTATTGATCTTCTCCCCGAAAAAAGAATTGAAAATGAAATAAAAAAACACAGACAGTCAAAAAAACTTGTAAAAAACTTTGTTTCAACTTTATTGCCAAAAAATCTCTGTGAAGCAGTTCTTCAAAAAAATATTGCAGACAGGACATTGAAGTCACTGACTGAGCAGGAGATAACCACAATTGCTGAAACACTGCACAGCCTTGAAGTAAAACCGGCCGGAAACCTTGGCTTTAAAAAAGCTGAAACAACTCTTGGAGGCGTCGACTGCAATGAAGTGTCTTCTAAAACAATGGAATCTTTAAAGGTTGAGGGGCTCTATTTTACAGGTGAAGTACTGGATGTAGCCGGATGGCTCGGGGGATACAATCTTCAGTGGGCCTGGTCATCAGGATGGTGCGCCGGACAATCTGTCTAGAAAGGGATGTAAACACGAAGAGGCAGACTTTTAAACCTGACCCTTCGTATCTACAACCAGATCTGGCTATTGACCTGCAGATGAATTCATCTGGGCAATATTTTTTACAAGAAAATCTTTTCTGGCCATTAGAGAATGCAGAGAATAAAGGGTTCCAAGAACTTCTCCTTCAACCATTTTCCCTGATGCCATACGCTGTTTGATCCTCAGTATTTCACTTTCACATGCTGCCAGCTCATCGCAGGGATCAGCCTCTGTTTCTGCCAGAGGAAGCGTAAGCTTATTTCCTGATGCAAAATCGTCTGAATTTGATGATGTTTTTTCTGAAAAGGAAAGACAGCCAACTGTTGAAGCGAACAATGCCGCTGCTGTCATATTAAACATGATGTTTTTAATGTTTGTTTTCATTTCTTTTTGTATTTCTCTCAGTTTTGGTTTTTTAATGATTTGAATTTTTTTGCAAAAGGATTGTAATTCTAAGTCTTCGTTTTTCCTCCTTTCAAGTCCAAATGACTGTATTTACAGGTTTAAAACTAAAAAAAGTTATTGCCACTCAAAGAAAAACGACAATAACTATATAATGCTTTTACTCCTAAAAACAGGAATGTCAATCAAAATAATACAATCATAAAAAATTTATTCCAGACACTGGAGAAAAAATAGAGAGTTCAAAAAAATTTTTTAATTTCAGGTATTTAAACCAGCTGATTTATATGCTTTTTCCAGTTCCCTTACAAGCCTTGCCCGGTCTTCTTTATCTTTGTTTGACTCTCTGATAAGTTCCCATTTTGCATCAAAAGACTGCGGCATGGGATCTGCATTTTTCAGCCCGAAGTCTATGGAACGCTTAAGACAAAGCCTGCATAAATCATTTGAAAGATAATCCTTTTTTCTGAATTTTTTATATTCACGTTTATTCCAGATCGATCTAAGGCTTTCGCTGTAGATATTCCCAAAACTTTTATTCAAAAGCTCTTTTTTAAACCCTCTTTCATAAACAAAGGCACCTCTTTCAACAGGCACCCCAAGAAAAACGCATGGAAAAACATCTCCTGCGGAACCAATAAAAAGTGTTTTTTCAATATTTTCACTGCATTTTTCCCTTAAGATAAAAGGGGAAACAAAATGACAGTTAATATCCAGTCCTGTCTTGTTTTTAAAACACCGGCATCTTGATTTTAAAATTTCAAAATCATGTTCACTTTCGGCAAGAAAAGCCTCTTTTTCCATTTCTTCAGTGCAGCATAATGAAACCGAACTCAAAACAACCTGATCAGGATTTAAAGTTGTCAGAAATTCATCGGAAGTAAAAAAATTTTCAATACCCGATTTAAACACAATATTTGCCAGATGAACCTTTGGCAGACCGGTTTTTTTTCTTACCTTCAGCAGTTTAAGCTTCTCAAAAATTTCAGAAATCAGTGAAAGATATGTTTTCCTTCTTGTAAAATCGTTTTCAAATTCAGTCAGCCCTGCAGTTGAAACAGCAAGATAATCAAGTTTTAAATCCACAAGGCCTTCAAGAATTTCATCTGTCAGAAGTGTGCCATTTGTCGTTGTTCCGGCCCTGAATCCTTTTGATTTTATTTTTTCTAAAATTTTAAGAAAATCCGGGTTTAAAAAAGGCTCTCCCCAGCCCTGAAGATGAATATAGGTTTCGGGCCTTAGTTCAGACAGAATAAGCTCAATTCCTTTTTCATCAATAAAATTTTCTTTGAATTTTTTCTTAAAAAAAGTCTGAGGGCAGTAGCAGCAGAATGCATTGCATGATGAACTTACTTCAATCTGAACCCAGTCAAGACGGGGCTTTAAAAGAAATTTTTTCAAAACCTGCATGAATCCTCCCCGAAAAGACGGTAAAAACCGTCTTTTCACAATCAGGAATTAAGAGATAAAATCATTGGAGGAATATGGGTTTTATCTTCACATAAGATATCCGGATCAGGGTCTCTTACATCATCTTCCTCCGGATAAATTCCCAGCCATTTGCCGCGCATGGCTTTAAGTCTTTTAAATGCCGGAGAATCAAGATCTACAAGGGATTTTTCTATTACAAGATCAAGCTTCCCCTTTCTTTCCTCAAGGTGCATGAGAGGAGCAATCGGAATTCCTCCGGGTTCCCACATGGAAAAATCCTTTTCAAGGTTTCTCACACATGCCATATATCCGCTGCACCCTCCCAGAATAAGAAAAAAAGTGGTAGCTCCGAGATTGTATGTATAGTTTGAATCAAAAGCAGTCGGTTCAGCTCCCCTGCCGTCATATCCGTAAAAATGGGTCTGCATTTTAAACTTTGGAATTGTCTTTTCAAATATTTTTACAACAGCCTTTGGAGAATCCTCATCTTCTGAAATGAGATTTGCATCAATAAGTGCCTGTCTCAATGTTTTCTTAGAAATTATCTCTTTTTTTCTCAAAAGAAAAATATCTGAAAAACTGTTTTCAAAAACAGCATTTGCATACCTTTCAGGGTCAAGTCCTGCTTCTTTCATTCTCTTGAGATACCATTTTTTTTCAATCCCAAGCTTGTATGTACCGTTATCCTTTAAAATTTTAAGATAATCTGTAACAAGCCCCATGATTATGCGGTCGGTTTCAACCTGAGAAAACTGAAAGTTGCCGTGATTATCCCTTTCCATGAGAAGCCCTTCCTTGAAAAAATCGGGAATGTCATTGAAAAGGTCATCATCCCTTGATGTCCAGACTGTTATTGTCCCCTCCTCCTGCGCCTGCCTCGCCATTCTCCTTAAATAGTCAAGTTTTGAGTCCAGAAGCGGGAAATCCGTATGGAAATCATTGTCATGGGTTTTGTTATACTCGGAAATAACAGCATTGAGTTTTATTATAAAAGTCTGAATTTCATTGATAAATTCAAGAAGGCCTTCGGGAATAACCAGAATGCCGTAGTTTTTTCCCATTGCTGCTCTTTTGACAATAAGGTCGCAGACTGTTCTTGAAAGGTGACGAAGAGTCATACCATAGGCAGAATAATCCCTGTCGCTTTCTTTTGCCTTTTCAAGTTTCGACTTATCGACATAATCAGCCAGTTCTTCTCCGATAAGAACCATATTGGGATGAGTCTGAAGCCCGACTTCAAGAGCGAGATGACTTGCAACCCTTCCCATTACCTTGCAGATATGCCAGTACTTTACATCTGAAGCTGCATCGGTCTGGAGATTTCTTATGTTAATGGCAAAAGCCCTGGCGGCTGAATGAAAACCAAATGAAATCGGGCACAAAAGTCTGCCGTTGACATCCTTGATCTGAATATCCCCATCAATTGTCTTTGGAACGCCAATAACCTGAATTCCCTGATTGTAAAATGACTGAGCAAGAAAAGCAGCATTTGTATTGGAATCATCTCCCCCTATTATTACTAGTGCATCAAGAGCCAGCTCCTTACAGGTTTTAAGACATTTTTCCTTTTTGTCGTCGGAATCTATTTTTGTGCGCCCTGTCTTGAGCATTGAAAATCCGCCTCTGTTTCTGTATCTGTTAACAGTTTCAGAATCGATTTCAATATAATCTCCTTCAATTATACCCTCCGGACCTCTTAAAAAACCGATTATCGTATTTTCAGGATTGGCTTTTTTTGCAGAATCAAAAAGGCCTGCAATTACATTATGACCTCCGGGGGCAGGCCCTCCGGAAAATACAACCCCTATTCGCTTTTTCAGGGATTTGTCAATTTTTCTGCCTTTTGACTCATTGTTAAAAGACATAAATCTGTTTTTACAAAGATCGGGAAGAAGCTTAGCGGCTTCAGGATGAATATCAAACTCAACAGAAATATCATTTTCTGCATATAATTCTTCATTTTCAAACACCAAACATCTTGGCGGATTATAACTGCACCTGTTTTCAAAAAAACCGGACTTCACTTTTTTATCCAGCATTAAACCTCCGTTTTTCATTTCCCCAGAACCACCTTGTTTCTTCCGCTGTCCTTTGCCTCATACATTGCCTTGTCAAGTCTTGAGAAAAGGGAATCGTATCCTGAATCACCATCTTTTATCTCACAGGCTCCAAGGCTTACTGTAATTGTAATTTTTTCCTTTTTATATACAAATGAAATTTCTTCAATAGTTTTTCTGATTTTTTCCGCAACATTGGCGGCGCCTTCAAGATTTGTTTCCGGAAGAAGAACGGCAAACTCCTCTCCTCCGTATCTTGCCAGAAAATCCGACTCCCTCAGAAGAGGAGCAACTCTTTTTATTATTTCCGAAAGACATTTGTCGCCTATATCATGACCGTAGGTATCATTTATATTCTTGAAATAATCCACGTCAAATAAAATCATGGAAAACTTTGTATTATACCTGAAATATCTTTCAACCTCCTCCTTCACTCTTTTGTCATACGCCCTTCTGTTGTATGCTCCTGTGAGCGGATCAAGAAGAAGATCCTTTTCCATTTTCTTCAGTTTTTTATCAGCCTCCACCATTTCATTCTTAAACAACAAAAGCTTTTGCTGCATCTGAACAAATTTTTTCTGAACAAGCTCCTGATGCTTTTTATCTTCAGTATTTTTCCTGTGAATCACAATCTTGATTGTATTGAGTTTTGATACAACAGCATTCTTTACCTCTTCAAGACTCTGACTTGCAGAAACGTTTTCATTAAGATCGTTCAGATGATTTTCAAGCATTGAAGTAAAACTGTTATTTGATTCATGAATATGGTCGGAATCGTCAATATATGACTTCAGGAGCTGATCTTCAACTTCAAGGAGCCTTTTTCCGATTTCCTTTATAAATTTTGCAGCTTCTTCCCTGTCATCATCAACAGATTTCAAGTAAAGCTTTAAGATATCAAGAATTTTGGATCTCGCCATGAAAAAGTCGTCTGCAGAAGAAAGCTCGGGAATTTTTGACCCGAGCTCTGTCAGCTCATGTACGCACTTTTCCCCCACAGCAAGATTAAGCTTTTCAACAATATCTTTATAGGTTTCCCTCAGTATCTCAATATATTCACTTCTTTCCCCCTCACCCAATCCCTTTGCCTGGGCAAAGCGGATCTTTTTAAAGAAGCTCTTTTTTTCATCTTCCTTTTCGCTGTCTTCAATTTCAGTTTTAAGCATATTGTTTTTAAGAACCGACAGCTCGGAATAAAGAACATCGGTCCCGGAGTCCTTTTTTATGAACTTTCTGAATCTTTCAATATGCTGCCTGAGATTTTCAGGGGCTGATGTCTTTGCAAAATCGCTGAAATATAAAACAGCCTTTTTAAATATTTCCTGCTCTTTCTCCCTTTTGTCTGCAAGTTCTTCATAATCTCTGAAAAACTGATTTTTCTGGTTTTCAAGGCGTTCATACTTTTCCTGAAGCTCCATGAAAGCTTTTGAACGTTTTATATTTTCATCGTTATCACCAGAAGAATCAAAAAGAGAGCTTTTGGAAAGAAACTCCCTTGCAAGATTTTCAACATTCATTTCCACTTTTCTTGAAGCAATGCTTCGTATCGCTTCAATGGATGCTTTTGCAAACTCTTCCGCTTTTTTTACATTGTCCATGGCAGACCCCGTATAAAAATCATATTAAAAGGCAGATTAAACTGACCTGAATTGAACTGTTTTCAAATCGCACAGCTGCGCGCCGGATTTGCAAAGCTTTTGCCTTTATGCCAATCATGCAGTTCAACCCGCAGGATGTGTTAATTCTTAAAAGCAGACAGGCTTTCACCACCTTTTGCTGTAAAAGACTAAAATAACCGGATATTTATAAAACACCAAAACATAAACACTGTGACCGGACTCAAATAACAAAGGCTCTGTTCAGGTTGAGCATATATTATTACCAATATTGACCCGCAAGGAAAAGAAAAACTTAAAATCGGCTTAAAAATTTGATTTTAACTTAATATGGCTTAATATATCTTTTCATAATATTCAGAAAAACAAAAAAATTGAACCGGAGGTATAAATGTTTTTTGAACTGATACGGAACAGAAGAAGCGTCAGGGTTTTTGAAAATAAAAAAATTGAACCCGGAAAAATTGATTTATTGAAAGAGGCCGCTTTAAGGTCGCCTTCTTCAAGATCGCTAAACCCCTGGGAGTTTATTTTCACAACAGACACTGAAACAATTGAAAAACTTTCCAGATCAAAAATGCATGGATCTTCTTTTCTCAAAACAGCACCCCTTGCCGTAACAATTGCTGCTGACCCCGAAAAATGCGATGTCTGGATTGAAGACTGTTCTATTGCATCGATATATATTCAGCTGGCCTGCGAAGCACTGGGACTTAAAAGCTGCTGGTGCCAGATAAGAAAAAGGGAGCATGATAAAAATACAGATGCCGAGAAATATGCAAAGGAAGTTCTTGGTATACCTGAAGGCCTGAGAGTTCTTTCAATTATTGGAATCGGCTATCCTCAATCTGTCCCGCAAGGACACGATGAATCATATATAAACAAACAAATCCATAAAATACATATGGATAAGTTTTAAAAATAAAAGGGCAGTAAACCTGCCCTTTAAAAATATACTGATCAGTTTGGACTAAATCATTGATTTGCAATGCTCCTGAAAAATCTGCTCCTGTTCGTCAAGAACTTCCCTCAGGATATCAATATTGGTGAGCGGATTCATTAGAACTGCCCTCAAAACAACAATCTCTTCAGAATCTTCTTTTCTTTTAAGGGCTGTCCTGGAAACAAAGCTTTTGCCTCTTTCCCTCTGTATTCTCTGGATATTGATATTGATTTCATTCAGCTTTTCCTGAACCTCACTCCTTTGTTCACCTGTTTTGGAAAGAAGCTCCTGCTTGACTCTGGTAGGACAGTATCTGTAGGTCAGGATATTTAATTTAGGTGAAGTTACAAGCTGAAAATTCTCCCTTTTCCTGATTTCTTCGGCAAATTCGGCAGCAACTTCGATACCGTGATCAATAAGCATACCGTAGCCTCTTTTTCCAAGAAGTTCGAAGGCACCGTGAAGGATCAGTGAATTAGCTTCCTTTGATCCTGAAATTGATTTTATTCCAAGGTCAACAGAGCCTTTTCTTATTATGTAGTTTGCATAGTAGGCAACAGCATCCATGTGCTTTGGATCTTTAAAAAAGACCATGCCGCATGTCATAGGCATATAGAACTGCTTGTGCCCGTCTATTGTAACTGAATCGGCAAGTTCTATTCCCTTCAGAAGCCTTGCATACTTTTCGCTTGTAAGCGTAGGTCCGCCCCAGGCCGCATCCACATGGAAATGAATTTTATTTTCTCTGCAGATGGCTGCCATTTCGCATAAGGGGTCTATATGACCTGTCTCAGTAGTGCCGGCAACTCCTACAACTGCAAGAATTTTTGTTTTTTTGTCTTTTGAAATTGTTTCTATTTTTTCTCTGAGATCATTTATAAGAACAGTTCCGTCACAGTCTGAAGCAACTCTCACTATATTTGAGTTCCCTATTCCAAGAACCCCTCCGGCTTTTGTAAGTGAATAATGCCCCCTCTGAGACACAAGAACAACAGCCCTTTCAATTCCATAAGCCTTGTAGGCACTGAAAAGACCTTCCTTCTCAACCCCGCCAAAACCGTCTCTTGGACCAAGAGCAGTGTTTCTTGCCACCCACAGAGCCGTCATATTCGCAGCTGTTCCGCCTTCAGTGAAGCATCCAAGGGTAGTATCAACAGACTGTACGTTTTCATTGTAGAAATCTTCGCTGAAATTATATATCAGCCTGTGAACCTTAGCTGCAAGCTGCCTTTCTATAACTGAAACCACTTTTGAGGTTTCAAGCTTGACAACGTTCTGGTTCAAAGCTGCAACAAGGGCCTTTAAAATAACCATGAATGAAGGAATGGCGGCTGTCATGTGGCCGACAAAATAAGGAGATGATACGTTTACAGCGTGGGGAGCGATTTCATCGATAATTTCAGAGATAACTTCTGTAAGTTTTTTCTGGGGAATATCCGATATTTTCGTATCAGTATACGAAAGGGCAAGTTTTTTTAAGTCTATTGCTTCAGTAACTCCGACGTGGTCGTGGAGAAACTCCTGAAGTCCGAATAAAATCTGCTGCATATAGAAAAAAAGTTTTTCCTTATCAGCCTCTGTTTCATAGCATATAAATTTACGAACCAGCTTATCCCACTCGGTTGCGGTTTTGCCGAGATTCTTTGCCCGTTTCAAATAATTCATAAAAATTTTGCCCCCAAAATTTGCTTCTTTTCCCAGACCAGAATTAATTAAGCATTAATTTTTCAAAAACACAATATTAATATATCAAATTTTAATCTCAAACCAAAATCCATTAACTTGACATAAGCTGATTATCATTCTATTAATTTCAGGTTACATAATTATCCGGACAAAGATTTTAGTCTGACTAAAAGTCCTTAGCACCAGGTTAGGTCAGGGTAAAGTTTTTTTTTACAATTAATAATTTTTGTCACACAAAACTTTTCGGGCTGAACAGATGAAATCCTCAAAAAAAACTATTTTAATTGCAATATTATCAATTGTTTTAGCAGTCACGGCCGTTCTGGTTCTCATAAAAACAGATAAAGACCCTGAGCAGAAAAAAACCTATAAAATTGATATGCCTGACAAACAGGCTGCAGGCAGAGAAGTCTTTTTGTATTTTGCAAATTCAGACAATTCAGCTCTCGAAGCTCAAAAACAGAGAGTCAAGTTCAGTTCAGACACAAGAAGCTTTGCCCAGAGCCTTATCGAAACGCTTCTGAGAGGCCCGGCAGGTGAAGATCTGATGAGTGCTGTTCCCGAAGGAACAAAACTTTTATCATTATATATTCAGGACAACCTCACAGCAGTTCTTGACTTTTCGGAAGAGATCAGAGAAAACCATCCCGGCGGCAGCCAGGCTGAGATATTGACAATTTATTCCATAGTCAATACCCTCACCCTGAATATTGAAGAAATTAAGGAAGTAAAAATTTTAATAAACGGAAATGAAGCTGAAACCCTTGCAGGCCATATAGCTTTGAGCTTTCCACTAAAAGAGAATCTGACAATAGTAAAATGAGTAAACAGCAGAAAAACATAGAAAATTTCCGTAACATCGGAATCATGGCACATATTGATGCCGGAAAAACAACAGTCTCAGAAAGAATTTTATACTACACAGGGCGCTCACATAAAATCGGTGAAGTTCATGACGGAGAAGCTGTCATGGACTGGATGGAAGATGAGCAGCAAAGAGGAATAACAATAACCTCTGCAGTAACAACCTGCGAATGGAAAAATCATCAGATCCAGCTTATAGATACTCCCGGACATGTTGACTTCACAATCGAAGTTGAAAGATCATTAAGGGTACTTGACGGAGCAGTTGCGGTTTTCTGCGGAGTTGGAGGTGTCGAACCCCAGTCCGAAACTGTATGGAGACAGGGTGATAAATACAGAGTGCCCAAACTTGCTTTCATAAACAAGATGGACAGGGTCGGAGCCGACTTTTTCGGCACTGTTGACATGATGATTGAAAAGCTGGGGGCAAATCCGGTTATCATGCAGCTTCCCGTCGGAAGAGAAAATGATTTCGACGGGGTTATAGATCTCCTTAAAATGAAAAAAATTGAATGGG
>JBFWJK010000027.1:0-26520 GCA_050253255.1 Desulfobacteraceae bacterium
TATATTTTTTAAAAAGATCTTTATGTTAATTTATTTTTCAAATTTGTTACTGAATACTTAAAAAAATAAATTAAATATTTTTTAATTTTTTTAAATAAAAACTGGACAACTAGCTTGACAAACACCGCCTTCTGGGGAGTTGACCTTTTCAATGAAATATGGAACGGAATTTTTCTTTATCTGACAAAAAGAGCTCCTGTATGGGGAGCTCCCGGAAACGATTCCGGACTGATTATTTTTGCAGGACTTAACATTGAAATTTCAATAATGTTTGCTGTTCTTGGGATCTGTGCTGTAAAAATGCTCCCTGAAGACAAAACCAAAAAAATTTTTCTGCTCAACAACAGAATTTTTCTGGCTTTTTTAGGCTCCGCTGCCGCTGTAATTGTTGAAATCATCTTAAATCTTGCAGGAGCTCTCACATGGGAGTGGTCTTACTGGAGCATAAAATTCCCCTGGCTCATCTTTCTCATCGGATATCTTCCATTTTTTGCTGCCGCATATTTTGTTCATGACCTTGACAGCACAAAAAAGCAGGTTTCTGCAGTATCATTAATTTTAGGATTTGACTTTATCCTGATAATTATTTTCGGATTCCGGCTGAACTGGCTGTAAAACAAAAAACCGGTTTTAAGGTTTACTTAAAACCGGTTTTTGATCACACAGGACTGAAAAAATCTATTCTCTTTTAAAAAGATGGAATCCAACAAGCATATTCAGAGCATGCTGAACCTGGTTGTCCTTTTCCAGCACTTCCAGTTTAATATCATTGCTGTGAATAAGATTTTCCTTATTTTCAGGCTTATCTTCAGATTTTTCCCCGTCATCTTCAGATTCAAGATGATTTATGAGATCACTTTCCTTGAGAATCTTTACATCCTCTTTTTCTTCTTTTTCTTGAGCTCTGACATATTCAAGCTTAATATCGGGGATTATTCCTTCGGCCTGGATCGAACGGCCGTTTGGGGTGTAATATCTGGCAATTGTATATTTCAAGGCGGAACCGTTTTTAAGAGGTCTTACCGTCTGGACAGAGCCTTTTCCAAAAGAAGATGTCCCTACAAGAACAGCTCTCTTATGATCCTGAAGAGCTCCTGCAACAATTTCAGAAGCCGACGCACTTCCCCCATTTATTAAAACAACCATGGGGTATTCACCCTCGGTCCCGCTGCTCTGGGCATTGTATTCAGTGGTATCTTTTTCTTCTCTTCCCTTGATGGAAACAATGACTCCTTTTTTCAGAAAAAAATCACTTACGCTTACAGCCTGATCCAGAAGCCCTCCGGGGTTTGACCGAAGATCCAGAATAAGACCTTTCAGTTCTTTTTTTGAAGTAAGCTCATTATATGCATCTTTAAGTTCATCAGCAGTTTTCTCTTTGAAGCTTGTGATAAGTATATAACCGCAGTCATTGCTCAGCATGGCGTATTTAACGCTTTTCACCGGAATAATGTCTCTTTTCAGATCAAAGACAAGAGCTTCTTTTTCACCTTCTCTGAAAATGGTAATTTTGACAGGCTCACCCACAGGCCCCCTCATGAGCTTGACAGCTTCCCACAGACTCATGTTTTTTGTTGACTTGTCATCCACACCGATTATTGTGTCTCCGGTTTCAATACCGGCTTCATACGCCGGGGTTCCCTCAATTGGAGAAATTACTGTTATTTTGCCGTCTTCCTTTGTTATAACAATCCCTATCCCTCCAAACTCTCCTTTTGTATCGGCCTGAAGTTCTTCAAAAGCTTCAGGGGGAAGATATGCCGAATGAGGATCAAGGCCATTAACCATGCCTTCAATGGCATGTTCTATAAGCTCCTTTGGATCGACATCCTCAACATAGTTATTCTGAATAAGATTCAATACATCAGAAAACACCTCCAGTTCACGGTACGGTATATCATCTGTTTTAGCATTAAGAGTCTGGTAAAGCCCTGAAACTGCCAGAAAAATTCCTGATACAAACACAAAGAGAAAAAAAGCTTTCCAGGTTGTTTTAATATAGTTCATTTATACTCCTTAATCTGTTGCGGAACGAAAACACCATTTTTTGACCATTTCTCATTCAGATTTAAAATCTTCAAAAACATATTCAAGTATGCAAGAGGTTAAATCCCCAACTTGAAATGAACAAAAAATCCCAGCTTTCGATCAGTCACTAATTTATTTTTTTATCCAGTTCAAAGGATTTAAAGGGTTCCCATGATGTCGCACTTCAAAATGAAGTACCGGACCGCTCATAGAACCGGTTTCACCTATTGTTGCAATTACCTCGTCTTTTCTTACACTGTCACCCTTTTGCTTGAAATATTCCTGAACATGGGCATAAATAGTAAAATAACTGTTTCCATGATCAATTATTATCATATTACCGTAACCTTTGAACCAGTCTGCAAAAACCACTTCCCCTGAAAAAACAGACTGAACCGGCTCTCCAAGATCAGCCTTAAGACCGATTCCGCTTTTATAGGCATATACTCCGCCCTCTTCACTGCGTCCTTCACCAAAGCGGGAAACAATCTTTCCTTTTACCGGATAATTCAAAAGCCCCTTATATGAGTCAAAAGATTTAAATACTGTCTCTTTTTCATCTTTTGATTTCTGCTCCAGAATTTTCATCTGCTCATTAAGCTTTACCGCTGCTTCTTCCAGAGAAGCTATAAGAGAAAGCTTCATAGCCTCTTTTTGTTTTATTTCCTTTAAAAGAGCTTTTTTCTTTTCCTTTTCACTTTCCTTTATTCTCAAATATTTTGATATTTTATCAGAAAGTTCTCCAAGTTTCTCCTTTTCCTGCTCAAGGCTTTTTTTCAATCCTGTATACTCATTCCTGTAATAAGAATATTTACCGATCAGAGACAAGTCGGAAGTTATTATTTTTTTAAGGGCCTTCTGTCTTTTTATAAAATCAACAACAGAATCTGCAGAAAAAAGGAGGTTCATCTGCCCGACCCTTGAAAGCTTGTAAAGTGAGACAATCCGTTTATCAACAAAAGGCTGAAGCTCTTTAAGCTCTTTTTCAATATCGTCAATTCTCTTTTTTTCTTCCCGGATTTTATCGGTCACATCCATATAGTCTTTTTTTACTGAAGAAAGCCTGTTCTCAGCATTATTGACTGCCCTGTCAATTTCATCGAGACCTGTGAGAATGGTTTTAGATTTTTCACGGTACTCTTCTAAAACTTTCTTTTCCTTTTCAATTCTTTTTTCGATTACAACTTTTTTTTCCTTGACCGAAGAGCTGCTTACCGATTTTTCTGTTCCTCCGATTATTTCAACATATATGGGTCTGTTCCTTACATATCCGATCCTGCCCCCGGTTTTAACCTTAAGCCATCTCCCATCTGTCGGACCTATTATTTCAAGGACATCTCCCCTTGAAAGCACAGCTGTGACAGGAGCTCCGAATAAGGACCCCTCTCTCATGTTAAGCTTCGAGGATTTGACAACGGCCTTTGCACAATAAGCCTGAGAACATGTCAAACACACCAGAAGAACCGCTGAAAAAAAAGCAGCTACGATTTTTTTAGAAACTGTTTTAAGGAAATATAGCATCCAAGCCATCCGACAAGAGTAGAACAAAGTAAAATTATTAAAACTGATTTAAAAGACATAAATTTAATTTTTATAATAAAAGCAGAAAAATCCTGACTGATATTTGATGAAAAAATAAAAAAGAGCAGAGACAGTATCAGCAATCCGCCCACACCGCCAGCAAAACCGTGTAAAAGACCCTGAATATAAAAGGGAGATTTTATAAATTTGTCGTCTGCACCTACAAGCTGCATTATTTCAATTTCTTCTTTACGTGAATAAAGAGCAAGTCTTATGGTATTTGCAACAATAAAAACAGTCACCATAAAAAAAACAGCTCCCATTGAAATTGCAGCCAGCCTTGAAAACGAAATGATTTTCACAAATCTTCCGATCCATTCCTTACCGTATTCAACTTCGCTCACAGATTGAAACTGTTCTATTTTAGAAGCCAGCTTTTCAAGGGATTCAATATCTTTTCTGTCTTTTTTTAAAAAAACTTCAAGGGAATCAGGCAGCGGGTTCGTCTTGAGGTTTTCAAAAATAGCCTTTTGCCGTGTCATCTGATTTTTAAGTTCTTCAAGCCCTTTTTCTCCTGAAACGTACAAAACATCCTCAACCTCTTCAAAATCTCTTATTTCAAGCCTTGTCCTGTCTTTTTCAGATGAAGAGATATTATCTTCAAGGTAGACAATAACCTTAATTCCGGATTTCCAGCGGTCAAGAAGTTCTCCGGCATTTGAAGCAAAAAGGACAAAGGTCCCGACAATAAGAATGGACAGAACAACTGTCATAAAAGTTATTGCATGTAAAAATTTATTGTTTTTTATGTCGTTCAAGCATCTTTTAAAATTCGAAGAATTAATTATCATATCAAAGCTTCCACAAGTTGTCCTTTTTTAAGCCTTATTACCCTGCCCCTGTTCTGACGTATAAGTTCCTGACTATGTGTTGCAATAATAAGGGTTGTACCCTTTTCATTAAATTCTCTCAAAAGATCCATAATAATTTTTGCCGACTCCGGATCAAGGCTTCCCGTCGGCTCATCTGCTATTATAATATCCGGTTCACCAATAACCGCCCTTGCAACAGCGGCTCTCTGCTGCTCCCCTCCCGACAGGCTTGGGGGATAAAGATTTTTCTTGTCTTCAATACCAACAGTTCTTAAAACCTTGGAAACTTTTTTTTCAATAACTTTTCTCTTTTCTCCTGAGGCTTCCAGAACAATGGCCACATTTTCAAAAACAGTCATGGAAGGAATCAGCTTGAAATCCTGAAAAATTATTCCGAACTTTCTTCTCAGCTGGTAAAGAGCCGAGGCTTTGATCCTTGAAAGATTTATTCCGCCGATGAGAAGCTGGCCCGCAGTTGCAGTTTCAGCCATGTAAAGAAGTTTTAAAAGAGTGGTTTTCCCGGCTCCGCTTGGCCCGGTGATAAAAATCAGTTCCCCCTGATTTATATCAATGGAAATATCCGAAAGAGCAGGCATCTGTTCATATCGTTTATAAATATTGAACATTCTGACAATTGGCTGGGATTCTGAAATAGTCAAACTTAACCTCCGGACTTATTAAATATCTCCTGGTAATCCTGAATTTTGTCAAATTATAATTAACACGTTTTTTCCCGTTGTCATAGTCCTGTCTTTCTGATAGTCATTCCAAAGCGGGAAGGGCTCCTGGTTTTTTCCGCACAGACCTCTGCCGGTTACCCGAAAACGCTTCTTCCTGAGATCGGCGGAGGTCTGTAATTTCTTTTAACATTTTTTTATATATTCAAAAATTTATTTTTTATTCACATTGTCGGAAAAATCAGGGAAATTCAATGAAAAATCAGCTTATTGAACTTTTAAAAAAATATTCGGTCAAATATTCGGACACTGAAGAATTTACTCTTGCCTCAGGTAAAAAAAGCAGATTTTATGTAAACTGCAAGCCTGCTGTACTAAGGCCAGAGGGTCTTTATCTGACAGGGAATCTTGTTCTGCAGGAGGTCGCAGACCTTGGAATTGATGCAATAGGCGGCCTTACTTTCGGAGCAGATCCGGTTTCAGTTGCAGCTTCATTTGCATCCTATTCCTCAAAAAAACCTTTCAAGGCATTTTCCATTAGAAAAGAAAAAAAAGACCACGGAATAAGCAGATGGATTGAAGGCGATTTAAAAAAAGGAGAAAAAGTTGCAATTGTTGATGATGTTGCCACAACAGGCGGCTCAACAATCAAGGCAATAGAAAGAGCCAAATCTGAAGGTCTCGATGTTGTCGCCGCAGTAATTCTTGTAGACAGAGAGGAAGGCGGAGTTGATAATATTTTGCAGCATGTCCCGCTTGTAAAAACTATTTTGAAAAAATCTGACCTTATCTAAGCTCAGCCGTCTGCATCAGGCGGGATAAACTTAAAGCCGGATGCAGACGCTGGTATTGCAGCTCATCATAAAAAATCATTGTTTTTTACACCGCACCGAAAAAATCATTATAAAAGCTCCGGCAAGAGCTGTGATGCAAGCCCCGAGAAAAAGCGTTCTTCCTCCTGCAAAATCGTAAAAATAACCACTCAGAAGATTTCCGGCCATAAGACCAAGCCCGTATGTAAGGGCATTGTTAAGTGCCTGCCCGGTTGTTTTTCTTCCTTCGGGGGTCAGTTCGTCAATATATAAAATGGAAGCCATGTGAAAAGTTGCATATGAAAAGCAGTGAAGCACCTGGGAAACAAGAATAACCCCACCCGATTCAAAGCAGAACAGCACAAGCCATCTTCCGGCAGCTGCAAACATTGAAAAAACAAGCACTCGTCCTGGTGTTATTCTTTTGAATATTGAACCGGACTGATGCATCATTACTATCTCAGCAAAAACTGCAACTGCCCATGATATACCTATGAATGTATTTGCAAGGCCAAGATCAGAAAGATAAATTGAAAAAAATGCATAATAAGGGCCGTGGCTGCCAAGCATTAAAATCGATGCAAAAAGAAAAAAAAGTGTTCCGGGTTTGAAAATAAATGAAAGATCAAAATTTTTAGTTCTGATTCTTTCCTTTTCAGACTCGGGAATTTTAAGTGAAAGAAAAAAATGAATCAGAGAGCCTGCAAAAATCATATAAATAATTGAAAAGATGCCTAGTTTATCTGAAATATAACCTGCGGCAAAAACACTCAGAACAAAACCTATTGATCCCCAGAGCCTTATTTTGCCGTAATTATTTTTATTTTTTCCCAGAATATCGACTGTAAATGCTTCGAGAAAGGAAACAATAGGGGCATGAAAAAGCGAATAAAAAAACATTACAGCCATCATGGGGTAAAAATCTGCTGTAAAGAAAAACAAAGCCCACAATAATGAGGATAATAGATTAACAATAATAAATATTTTTTTTCTTATGGAAAATCTGTCTGCAAGAAAGCCCCAGACAAGAGGAAAAATAATAGTTGAAAAAGTCTTTAATGATGCAATTGCACCTATTTCGAAACTTGAAAAACCTATCTTGTGGCAGTATAGATTGAAATAAGGAAGAAAAACTCCTAATATCGAAAAATATATAAAATACTGGACAGAAATGTTTAATTTATTTTTATTGTTCATAGCAAAAAAATCTTTATCCCGGGAATAGAGTTTAAAAATGAATTATCATCTGGAATCACTTATTTCAAAAGAAAAATTTATCATCTCTAAAGAAAAATGGCTGAAGGCTCTTGAGTTTGCGCGACAAAACGGATGGACTCCTGCCGGAACAGCACTTGATTTTGACACGGAACTTGATATCTTATGGAATGATGACCAGGACAGACTCTACAATCTCTGGATGGTACTCGCAAGCCACAATGCATGTCACGAATGGGAGGGAAGTTATACTGAAAAAGAAGACCAGATAGTTCTGCCGGAAGATTCATACGAACTTATGCTTTCACTTGAAATGTCAGACGAATTTATGGAACTTGCATCCTTTATTGCAGGAGTTTCATTCAGAATACTTAGACAGTAAAAAGGAAACAAAAAATGAAAATAAATATCACAATAGACATCACACCTGAAGAACTCAGAGAAGCTTTCGGACTTCCTGACTTAAATTCATTCAATAAAAACATAATGGAAAAAATGAGTGAAAAAGTTAAGTCTGGTAAATTTGATGCAGAGGAAATTTTCAAAACAATGAACCCCGCTTCAAACCCCATAGGAAAAATGTTCATGAACGCAGCAATGAAAAACATGGAAATGATGGGGAAAAAATCTGAAAAAAAATCAAAGAATGATGGAAAGCAATAATTTTTACCGAATCAGCTTTTCCTATGAACTTACAAATATTTACAATAGAAATTTACCAATACACTCTGTCAGAAAACAAGGCTTTATAAGAAAACCACAAAAAGCCTTAAAAACTGCAGTTCTTAAAATTTATTTTTTAGATATTGCATATCAAAAAACACTGTTTTATAATATTTGACACTTACAGATCAAAACTTAATTTAAGCTTAAAAGCTTAAACCTTCCTAAACGTTAACTTAATTTTATGAGGTGACCCATGTCAGCAAAAAATTCCCTACCTGAAAACCTCCCTTTGGAAAAGAGATTTTCCTATGATGAAAAACTGAACCGTTTTTACGTCAATTTTCAAAATCTTAAAATTGATAATATCAATGATATTTACAGAATAGAATATCTTGTTGCGCAGCATCTTTCCGATCTGGGAAAAAAGGTTTCGGCAATTGTAAACTATGAAAATTTTCATATAGAAGAAGAACTCCTTGTACCGTATTCAAGAATGGTCAACAGACTTATGGAGCATTTTTATGCAGGTGTTACAAGATACACATCTTCCGAAGGACTCAAGGAAGATCTTGAAAAAGGCTTCAAGGGAGCAAATATTGCTCCAAATATTTTCGGAACAATAGTTGAAGCTGAAACAGCCCTTCAGGGGATTTCCTGAAAAATCAAACCGCCTTTAAACGGCGGTTTGTATAATGCATCTTCAAAAAAACTTGCCTTTAGTAAATAATCACATATCATGGATACTGCACAACAATCTGACAGCTTAACTTGAAAACAGAATAAACTGGCTTATATTTTACTTTTCCAAAATGAGTTTCAGTAATTAATTTACAAATCTGAATTGAAAACAGGAAAAATCATTTAAAATGAAAAAAAATGTAAAAATAATCATACTCTCGGCAGCAGCTGCCTCACTGGCTTCTATTATCATATTCTTTTTCATGAACAGACCTGAATTAAACCTGCCTGAACAGACAGATGTCAATAATCAAAAAGGCTTAACCTTCGAAAATATGGGTGAAAATTTTACTTTTTCTTCGGAAAAAAGAAAAGAGCTGGAAAAAAAATTCGGCAACGACGTTCTTGAATCATGGTCGCCTATCAGCTTTGAGGATTTCAGCCCTGAATTTTTAAATGAATTCCTCGCAGAGATTCATGTTTTTTCCAAGCAGCTTCAGGACAGAGAACTAAGGGAAAAAACTGGCAGAAACTCTATTAAAATAAAATATCCTTATGCTCAGAGAACTACAAAAGTTTACAAAGATGTTCATCTGATATTTTCGGGATTAACTAAAATGCCGCTTATTTTCAGAATAAGTGCCTATGAACATGAGAGTTTTTTAGCTTCTCTGGAGAAAAAATTTTCTAAACCCCGAGTAATAAATTATCAGGACAAAATTTATTATTTCTGGGAAAAAGACAATTCAGTAATGATTGGAGAAATAAAACAGGACAGATATACAAAGCCTTATCTTTCGATAGTGATCTACTATAAAGAAAATATAAAGAATTTCTTCAGTTCAACTATTGATTCTGAGCCGGATTCTGCTGAAAATATTTTTTAAATTGTAACTTTTTGAAACTCTCAGCCTCCATAATCTTTTTTTAAATTATTTTTTAGGCTCGCCTAAATTAGGTGTTGCGAAACTCTTTCTGTTTTCCTAAATTAGATTGCCGAACAACAGTTAAATTTATTACGGAGGTATAAATAATGTCTGACCATAAAGTTGTTGTAATAGGCGGTGTCGCCTGCGGCCCGAAAGCGGCTGCAAGAATAAAAAGACTCAATCCGAAAGCCGATGTGACTCTTATTGAAAAAGGGGAGCTTTTATCCTATTCAGGATGCGGAATGCCCTTTTATATTTCAGGAGAAGTTCATGACCACAATGAGCTTATGCAGACTCCGGTGGGAGTTGTAAGAGACACCCATTTTTTCAAGGTTGTAAAGGACATAAATGTTTACAACAGAACAGTCGCAGAAAAAATTGACCGGGAAAAAAAGATTGTTCATGCTCTTAAAATCGATACAGGCGAAAAAATTGAGTTCCCCTATGATGATCTTGTTCTTGCAACAGGAAGTGAAACTGTGAGACCCCCTATCCCCGGTATAGACCTCAAGGGTGTAAACATTTTAAGCACTATTGAAGATGCAAGAAAGATCAAAGACAGAGTTTCAAAATTTAAAGGTAAGAATGCTGTTATAATAGGCGGCGGCCTTATTGGAATTGAAGTTACAGAAGCCTTTGTAAAACAGGGTATGCATGTAACTGTAATAGAAAAGGAAGATCAGCTTTTAAAGAACCTTACTGACCCTGAAATTTCAATACATGTAAGAAGAGAACTTCAGAGAAACGGAGTAAAGCTTGCTGTCGGCCAGACAGTTACAGAAATCAAAGGCGACGACTCAAGCGAGGTTTCAGCAGTTGTAACTGAAAAGGAAACTTTTCCTGCGGATATAGTTCTTGTCTCAATCGGAGTAAAACCAAATGTAAAGCTTGCTAAAGACTGCGGCCTGGAAATCGGTGTTACCGGCGGAATTGTAACTGACGAACATATGCGCACCACAGACAAAAGTATCTATGCAGGCGGGGACTGTGCGGAAAACAGAAACAGACTCACAAACGATGTAATATACACACCCATGGGATCGACTGCAAACAAACAGGGGCGTGTAATCGGCGACAATATCTGCGGCAGAAGCACAAAATTCCCCGGAGTTCTCGGAACTGCAATCTGCAAGGTTTTTGATCTTACAATAGCAAGAACAGGACTTACAGAAAAAGAGTGCAGACAAAAAAATCTCAATTATGTAACGGTTTTAACCCCCTCTCCTGACAAGCCCCATTTTCTTCCCGACGCCAAACTGATAATAATAAAACTTATAGCAGAAAATCCGTCAGGAAAAATTCTTGGATGCCAGGTTACAGGATATGGTGAAGCGGCAAAAAGACTCGATATAGCGGTTGCAGCAATGAGCCACAATGCAACAGTCTATGATCTGGAATATTATGATCTTGCATATGCCCCTCCCTACTCTCCGGCGATGGACAATATTATTGTTGCTGCAAACATAGCTGAAAACAAGATCACCAATACAGGAATGTCCTGCACTCCCTCGCAGGTCAAGGATCAGATTGAAAATGGAAAGGATTTTGTATTCCTTGATGTAAGATCACCCCAGGAATATGAAATGATGAGGATTGAAGATGAAAGAGTAAAGCTTCTGCCTCTTGGTGCTTTAAGGGAAAAAATAAGTGAACTTCCAAAGGACAGGGAAATTGTAGCTTTCTGTAAAATTTCCCTGAGAGGTTATGAAGCACAGAGAATTCTTGAAGGAGAAGGTTTTACAAATGTTAAATACATGGACGGCGGTGTTTTATGCTGGCCATATGAAAAATACGTAAAATCCTGATCAGAAAGTCCGGCCTGATTTTTTCAGGCCCTGATTAAAACAATAAAAACCGGGAGGTTTCATGAAAATTGTAATTATCGGAGGAGATGCGGCAGGTATGAGTGCTGCAAGCCAGATCAAGAGAAAATATCCTGAAAACGATGTAATTGTTCTTGAAGCCACTCGAGACGTTTCATACTCGGCCTGTACTATGCCCTACAGCATTGCAGATCCGGATGACGACATAGAAAGACTCATTGTAAGAGCCCCGGAAGAATTCAGGAAGACCGGGATTGAACTTCATCTGGGTCATTTTGTCGACACCATTGACAGGAAAACAAAAACAGTTTCAGGTAAAAATACGGATGGAGAAAAGTTTACATTTGCCTATGACAAACTGTTCATTGCAACCGGAAACCGTCCTTTCATGCCGCCCATAAAAGGTCTTGATCTTTACGGAGTATTTCCTCTAAAGTCTCTGGAGCACGGAAGGCAGATAGACAGATATCTTGAGGAAAATACGGTAAAAAAAGCTTTAATAATCGGAATGGGATATATAGGCCTTGAAATGTGCGAAGCTCTTCACACAAGAAATATTGAGGTCACTATGGTTGAAGCAGCTCCCGAAGTTCTTGGCTGGCTCCATGAAGATCTCAGAAATCCTGTTAAAAAAGAACTTGATGACAAGCAGATTAAATATTTTACAGATACAAAAGTGACTGAAATTGAAAAGTCAGGAAATTCTTTTTCAGTCAAAACCGCTGATAAAAATTTTGAAGCGGATATGGTAATTGCTTCAATGGGAGTTGTTCCAAACAGTGAAATTGCTGAAAAAGCCGGCCTCGAACTTGGACCAGCAAAAGCAATCAGAACAAACACCTTTATGCAGACAAGCGATCCGGATATATACACTGCCGGAGACTGTGCCTGCGCAAGACATATAATTACTCAAAAATGCGTCTGGATTCCGCTTGCCCTTACTGCAAACAGAGGCGGCAGAACTGCGGCAAAAAACATTATGGGGGAAAAATCTCAGTTCCCCGGAATTCTTGGGACAGCTGTCTTCAAAGTTTTTGATTACGAGGTTGCAAGAACCGGATTCAATTTGAATGAAGCAAAAGAAGCTGGGTTTGATCCGGTTGAGGTTGTGATAAAAACAAGGTCAAAAGCTCATACGTGCAGAAATTCACAGAAAATCTACGTCAATATGACAGCTGACAAAAAGACAGGACAGGTCTTAGGACTGTTCATGGTTGGAAAAGAAGGGGTTGCAAGAAGAATCAACTCCGGAGCAGTCGCTCTTCATGCCGGAATGAAAGCATCTGACCTCGCTGAAGTTGATATGGCTTATGCTCCGCCTTTCAGCCCGGTATGGGACCCTGTTATTCTTGCAGCAGGCGAACTTGCTAAAAAAACAGAAGTTTAATTAAAGCTCATAAATTTTTTTCACTCTGTCCGCTACAGGGGGATGTGAATAATTCAGAAAAACATGAAGCGGATGGGGTGAAAGATTTGAATAATTATCAGCAGAAAGTCTTTTCAGGGTTTTAGAAAAAACATCCTTGTTACCTGTTGATTCAACTGCGAACCGGTCTGCATCATATTCATTCTTTCTTGAAAAAGAAAGCATTATGATTCCAAGAAAAAACTCCACGGGAGAGTATAAAAAACCAAAAAAAACAAGGCCTGCATACACTGAAACCCTGTCAACATAAAAGGCATTGAAAAGAGGTTCAAAACTTATGAAAAAGGAAAGAATGTAAAACATTATACCTGCCTGCAAAATCCCAAGCAATGTTGATTTGAGAATATGCTTTTTCTTGTAATGCCCGGTTTCATGAGCCACAATTGAAATGATCTCTTCAGGAGAATGCTTTTTTATTATTGTATCGAAAAGAACAAGTCTTTTTGATTTGCCAAACCCTGAAAAAAAGGCATTTGATTTCCTGCTTCTTTTTGAGCCGTCCATTACAAAAACATTTTCAAGGGGGAAATTGTTCTTCTTTGAATAATCCATGACCTTCTGCCTGAGTTCTCCTTCCTCCAGAGGCGTGAATCTGTTGAAAAGAGGCATTATCCATAAAGGGACTATTATCTGCATTGCAAGAATAAAAACAGTTACTCCGGCCCAGCATAAAATCCAGGCAAAATCCCCGGTATATTCAAAAAAAGATAAAATCAGGGCAATAAAAGGAAACCCTATTACAAGGGAAATGGCAAGCATCTTGATTTTATCGGAAATATAGAGCTTTAAATCTGTCTGGTTGAATCCGAATTTTTCCTCAATAACAAAAGTTGAGTACAATGAAAATGGAAGATCGAGAAAAAGCTTGCCCAAAAGCAGAGCACCTATATAAATCACCCCCCTTAAAACCTCGCCGGATACTGCGGACGAAAGCAGCCTGTCAAGATATCCGAAACCTCCCATAAACCAGAAAACCATAAAAACAGCCAGATTAAAAACTCCTTCTATGATTTCAAGCCTTGCATTTTCAAAAATATATTTCTGTGATTTTTTATATCTCTCTTCATCAAAATAATCTTCAAACCCTGATGGAATTTCATCCTTCAAATTTTTCAGATTGAGATACAAAGATAAAAGATTAAGAAAAAAATGAATCAGAACCGCACAAACAATAATAATCTGAATATATGTCATTAAAATACCTGAAATTTTTATTTTTTATAAACACCAGAGCCTGAAATTAAATCTTTTTTGTCATTTCATCCATTGAGACTGCAATATCTGCAAGTGTGCCTGACAACTCCAGAATTCCTTCAAGCTCTTTTTCAACATTTGCAACAGAAGACGCAAGATTTTCAGCACCTGAAGCTATACCTTCAGTTCTTTCTGCAGAATCAGTTGTTATTTCTGAAATATTTTCCACAAACTCGCTCTGGGAGTTAAGAGTCTCATAAATAAACGACTGAAGACCGCTTATGCTTTTCATTATTTCTTCTATTTCTAGATTCTTATCAACAACTTTTTTCACTGTATCATTATTTACACTGATACGCATATTGATTTCTTCTGTGGCCTCTCTTGTCTTTATTGAAAGAGCCTTTATTTCAGAAGCAACAACAGCAAACCCCTTTCCTGCTTCCCCTGCCCTTGCAGATTCTATGGTTGCATTTAAAGCCAGAAGATTTGTCTGCTCGGAAATTTCCCTGATAAGCTCAGTAACCTTTTCAATCTCTTTACTGCTTTCATCAAGCTTTTCTATAAGTTCAGCCGCCTGCTTTGTCTGATCAACAGCTTTTTCTGCCACTCCTGATGCATTTTCAACTTTTCCAAGCACATCCTTAAGCGAAAAAGCAGACTTTTCAAGTGATGATGCAATATTTTGAAAATTTGAGTTGATCTCAGCAGTATTTTCTGAAACAGTCCTGCTTTCTCCCGAAGCTTTTTTAAAATCTTCGGAAATACGCCCGCTGCTTTCATTCAATTTTACTGACTGGAAATTCAGTTCTTTTGAGCGGTTTGATATTTCTTCAAAAGCATTTTTTAGTTTTGAAGTTGTATGCTCAAGTTCTTCCTGAAATTTACGCTGCTCTTCAGCAATTTTCTTCTGGTTCTCCAAAGCCTCAGCCTGTTCTTTCTGAGCTCTTGTTCTGTCTTTTTCAATAAGATAAAGCACAACAGAAACAGCAAGAATCTGTTTTATGAAGTTCCCTCCGTCAAAACCAGCAAGCTCCTGGAGATTATAGTTTAAAATATTGTAATCCACTCCGCTTACAGCCATTCTTTTTAAAATCACCACCTGAACAATAACTGCACTGGTCCAGAAAACAGCGCTTTTCTTTGCAGAAAAAACCAGACAAAAAAGAGGAAGAGCCATCATCCAGTACAGGGACGTGGAAAATAAACCTCCAGATAAAAGGTTGTAAACAGTCATATATAAATAGAGGGCAAAACAAAGAAACTCGATTGAAAGAATTAAAGACTTTGTAAATTTTAGCAAAAACATGCATAAGGCAATTAAAAACATTGAAAACAAAATATTGCCAAGTAAAATCGGCTGGCTTTCCTTGATCCATTTTATCCCGGTTACCAGAAAAAACGGCTGAAGAAAAAGGCAGCATGAGATAAATACTCTTGCCACCCTTTTTTTATCTTCATCATTTTCAAATTTTTCAGGAACAAACCAGTCAACAGCCGAATAAAAATAATTACCCATAGATCCCCCGATTATTATTCTATAAAAAATTATTCCCCATCAAATAACAGTGTTTTTAACTTATAACTCAACCCAAACTGTTTTTTCAAGTTTACAGACCTAAATTCATAATAAAATATCTTTTTGCGGAATTAATGACTGGCCGAAAATGAAAGTTTTTTTGTCTCCTTTAAATTAAAAATCAAAACAGTTTTTTCAGTTTTCAACGGAACAGTAACAAAGCAAATTTGATTTTTTCAATCTGTTATATCAGGTTCGATAAAACTCCATTTGATTTCAGGAAAATTTGATTTTATGTTTTTTTCAAGCTCATTTATATTTTCACAAGCCTTTTCAAAATCACTTCCAGACACAAGTCTTAATTTACAGGCAAGCATAATATATGGACCCACCTGAATTGTTATCAGATGATACACCTCTTCTACATATTTATTTTCAAGAATAATTTTTGTTAATTCTTCCTTTATTTCAGGATCAGCCGAACTTCCGATAAGAAGCTTTTTCATTCGTATTATAAGAAAAAATGAAACAAAAATCAGAATAACTCCAATGGAAATGGAACCTGCTGCGTCAAACACAGGGTTATCAAAAATATATGCAAGCATTAAAAACACAAATGCAGTCACAAGACCAAGAACAGCGGCACTGTCTTCACCAAGCACAACAAGAAGCTCAGAATTTCTTGTATTTTTAATCCATTGAAAAAATTTTTTTTGTTTTCTTACTTTTTTAATTTCAACAAGAGCACCATAAAGACTGAAGCATTCAAGAACTATTGAAAATCCAAGCACAAGAAGTGCTACCCATACCATTTTTACAGGTTCCGGAGAATGGAGTTTATGAATACCTTCATAAATTGAAAAAAGCCCTCCCATTGAAAATAAAAGCATTGCAACAATAAAACTCCAGAAATAAACAACCTTTCCATAACCAAGGGGATGATTCTCATCAGCTGCCATGGTTGAACGCTTCATTCCAACAAGAAGAAGAACCTGATTTGTACAGTCAGCTAAAGAATGAATTGTTTCTGCAAGCATACTTCCTGACTTTGTAATTACAGCTGCAGTTCCTTTGGCTGCTGCAATTCCTAAATTTGCTCCAAGAGCATATAAAATTGCCCTGGTTGATTCATGTGATGACATAATTTTTCTCCTGAATTTAAAAAATTTGTAACTGCTCAATTTAAATATGAAAATGACTGCTAATTTATAAAAATCGAATACTTTCTTATTTTTCCTCTAAGAGTTGAGGGATTGAGCCCCAGAAGTTTAGCTGCGCCGTCTTTTCCCTCTATTTTTCCTTTTGTAATTTCAAGGGCTTTTCTGATATGGCCTGTTATTACATCATCAAGGGGTTTAAAGCTGTTATCTGAAATTTTTGCATCTTTTTGCACTTCACTTGTCTTTGTTAAATCTAAAAAAGAAATATTTTTTCCACCTGAAGTTATAAGCTTTCTTTCGATTATATTCATAAGCTCTCTGATATTTCCCGGCCATGAATATGAAAGAATGTTATTGATTGAAACCTCATCAATTTCAGGAATTTCATCAATATGAAGCTCTTTGCATTTTTCAGAAAGAAAATAATAAAAAAGGTCTAAAACATCTCTTTTTCTGGTTCTTAAAGGAGGAATGTGAAGTGGAAATACATTTAACCTGAAATATAAATCTTCCCTGAATTTTTTACTTTTTACAAGTTCCAAAAGATTTGAATTTGTTGCGGCAATTATTCTTACATCAGCAGTTATCTCTCTTGTTCCTCCAACCCTTCTGAACTTTTTTTCCTGAATTATCCTTAAAAGCTTTACCTGAGCAGAAAGGGAAAGCTCTCCAAGCTCATCAAGAAAAACTGTTCCTTTGTCAGCCTGCTCAAAATATCCTCTTTTTGTTGAAAAAGCACCGGTAAAAGCACCTTTTTCATGCCCAAAAAGCTCACTCTCAATAAGATTTTCAGAAATTGCCCCGCAGTTCACACAGACCATAGGCTCACTTCGTCTTCCTGAAAGCCTGTGAATTTCATGTGCAATAAGTTCTTTTCCTGTTCCTGTCTCACCTGTAATAAGAACAGGAGAAGAAAGGGGAGCAACCTGATTTACTAAAAAATCTATTTCCTTCAAGTCCTTGTCTCTTCCTATTATTTTCTGGCCTTCATGGCCAAGTCTTTTGCTCAGATTCCTGTTCAGCTGAAGAAGTATCTGATTTTTATTTAAAATATCCCTGTGATGAACCATATTCAGTAAAGCGCCTGTAAGGGGTCTTGCAATTTTTTCAAAAAGTATTGCATGCTCCCTTGTGTACATATCCGGCTCAAGACTTACAATACTGAAACATCCGGCATAAAGATCTGAAATCAAAGGTGTCAGGGTAATTGTTGAAAAAGGCTTATCAGAACTGAATATTGAATCTTCAACAAGTTCGCGGTGGTTTTTCAGAACAGACTGGATAATAGGACTTTTTATACTGTTATTGGTAATAGTTGCCCTGTTTACAGGAAATCTTTTGATCTCTTTTTCAGCTTCGCTTTCAAGCTTTACTCTTTCATCAACTATATGCCCTCCTGCAGCAGTTGCCGATGCAAAATATCTTAATTCTCTTTCTGGGCGGTTAAATATTCCCATATGAAAATTATCAGCCGGAAACGTTTCCTTTATAAGAATAAACGAATCATAAATGGCCTGGGAAGCATCAAGTCTTGTGTAGAGAGTATGGGTAATTTCTTCAATAAAATTTTTTTCGTCCAAGATCTCTCCTGTTAAATTTAACAGTTTTTGTCATATAAAACAGCTTGCCTGTTTTATATGACAGGTTTATGCTGAAAACCAAACAAAAAAACAGCATTTTCCGTTTTTCCCCACATGGCATGAATTTTGTTACTAATTAAGTTATAAAATGAGGATAAAAAATGCACGAACTGCCCCTTACAAACAAAATACTTGAAACAGCAATTGATTTTGCAGAAAAAAACAATGCAGTTCAAATTCAGGAAATAAATCTTTTAATTGGAGAATTAAGCGATATTGAAGAACACTGGCTGAATCATTATTTCAGATATATTTCCAAAGATACAATTGCATGGGAGGCCAACCTTAAAATCACAAGAGTAAATATAAAATGGCTTTGTCTTAATTGTTTTTTTGAGTTTAAAGGAGACAAAAAATCAGACAAACCGCCAAAATGCCCAAAATGCCAGGAAACAAAAAATCTGGAACTTATAAACGGAAGAGAATTTATAATAGAATCAATTGGAATAATTTAAGGGGGAATAAATGAGCGAATTTAAACTTATCAAAGTTAAAGAAGGAATTTTATCTGAAAACGACAAAAAAGCGTCAGATTTAAGACAAAAACTAAAAAGCGAAAACAAATACCTTATAAATCTAATGGCATCACCCGGAGCCGGAAAAACAAGCTCCATTTTAAAAATTGCCCAAAATCTTAATAAAGATATCAGACTTGCAGTAATTGAAGCAGATATTGACTCAAGTGTTGATGCAGAAAAAATGGCAGAAAACAATATTCCCACAGTTCAGTTAAGTACAGGAGGATTCTGCCATCTAGATGCAGAAATGGTAATTCAGGGACTTGAGGAGGTAGTAAAGGAAAATCCGGACCTCATAATAATTGAAAATGTGGGAAACCTTGTATGCCCTGCGGAATTTGACACAGGAGCACATTCAAACATAATGATTCTGAGCGTTCCCGAAGGCGATGACAAACCTCTTAAATACCCTCTTATTTTTTCAGTATGCGAACTCTTGATAGTAAACAAGACCGATATGATTGAACTTACTGACTTTAATCTTGAAGAACTTGAAAAAAGAGCAAAAAAAGTAAATCCAAAAATTGAAATAATTCCTGTATCGGCAAAAACAGGCAAGGGTTTTGAAAAGGTTGCATCCTGGATTGAACAAAAAATTCAAAAAAACAGAGGTTAAATATGGCTGATTTATATGAAGCACTTAGAAAAAGACTTGATTTCATGTCAACAGGATATCCTGTTACAAAATCAAAGCAGGAAATTGCAATCTTAAAATCTCTTTTTTCAGAAAAGGAAGCAAAGCTTTTTCTTGATATGACAGTTTTTCCTGAAACACCAGGACAGGCAGGTGAAAGACTTGGAAAAAATCCAGCAGAGCTTGAGCAGGAATTGGAATCAATGGCAAAAAAAGGACTTTTGATGAGAGTAAGGTCAAAAGGAAATGTAATGTATTCAATTCTGCCTTTTCTTGTTGGAATCATGGAATTTCAGGTTAAAAGACTTGAACACGACAAAGAGCTTGCAAAACAGATTGCAGTTTATGGGATTGAAGGATTTTTCCAGTCCCTGCAAAGTCTTGAAACTCCTCACCAGAGAACTGTTCCGGTTCACAGGGATCTGGTTGAAAAATGGCCTGTTGCACCTTTTGATGATGTTATTTCAATCCTTGAAAAACAAAAAAGAATTGCTGTTGCACCCTGCGTATGCCGCACAATGACAAAATCACTTGGCATTCAAAAATGCGGCAAGCCAGTTGAAACCTGTATGATGTTTGGCAAGGGAGCAGACTATTATGTGGAAAACAAAATGGGAAGATACATTTCACTTGACGAGGCTTTTTCAATTATAAAAAGAAGCGATGATGCAGGACTTGTTCTTCAGCCTTTAAATGCAAAAGATGCCGGAGCCGTGTGTTCATGCTGCGGAGACTGCTGCGGAATGATGCTTTCCACAAAAATGCAGCCAAAACCATCTTTAATGACAAGAAGCTCTTATTTTGCAGTTGTAAACGATGAAGAATGCATTGGATGCGGTCTTTGCACTGAAAGATGCCAGATGGAAGCTGTAAATATTATTGATGAAAAGGCTGTAATTGACCTTGACAGGTGTATTGGATGCGGACTTTGTGTAACAAAATGCCCGACTGATGCAGTAAGTCTTGAAAAGAAAAAAGATGAAGACCTTTATGACCCGCCCCAAAACCATATGGCAATGTTCATGAGAATGGCAAGGGACAGAGGACTTCTTCAGAAAAGATAAATAATTGGAGCGCCGGCAGACTTTTTATGTTTAAAGCCAAAAATTTACAACCCCATATAAACAGAGGTATAAAATGCATTTACCAGATTCAATGATAACAACAGCAATATGTCCTGTTACACTTGCAGCAGGAATCGGAACAATTGCCTATGCAGTCAGAAAAAGCTTAAAAAACAAAGAACAAATAAAAAAAGCTGATTTTGCATCAGTAACAGCCCTTATTTTTGCACTTCAAATGCTTAACTACCCAATAGGAAGCGGAGTTTCAGGACATTTTGTGGGAGCTTTTCTTGCGGTCGGAGCTTTGGGACTTAATTTCGGACTTTTGTCCATGGCCGCTGTTCTTGCAGTTCAGGCTATAATTTTTGGAGACGGAGGAATACTTGCCTTTGGGGCCAATTTTATCTGCATGGGTATTGTTCCGGGTCTTATTGCCCGCTTTTCAATAAATTATATCAAAAGCCTCAGCTTAAAGGAAATACGCTTTCCTCTTTTTGGACTCGGAGCTTATGTTTCTGTTGTTGCAGCTTCATTTGTATGCGGACTTATAATATCTCCGTTTGCAGATTCAGCTGTTCTTACATCAAAAACAATGATTCTTGTTCATTCAAAAATTGCTGTTGGAGAAGCCATTCTTACTGCGTTTTTACTATGGAGAATTCTTGAAGGAAAAAACAGAATAAAAGAAGCCGCCATATATACAATACTTGCTGCTTTTGTTTCTCCTTTTGCATCTTCTTTTCCGGACGGGCTTGAATACAGCGTGGAGCATATTCTAAAAATAAAAACAGGATTTGAGTCAATTATAAGCGGAATTATTCCGGATTATTCTTTCCCGTTTTTAAATTCACCATATTTTTCAACCCTTGCAGCTGCTCTTGCAGGAATTATTGCAATAACAGCATTAAGCATGTTTTTTTCCGGGAAAAAAATTTAAAAACCTGCCCTGTCAGCTGATCTTTTGACTGACAGGGTAAAATTAAAATTGAGTTTCAAGTAACTCTTCGGCTTAAATTTAAAACGGCTTCTGCATTATTTCCGAGCCTCATTCCCGCTTAAGCTCCGAGGCAGGAGATAAAAAGCTATATCCTGAAACCGGCTCAGAAAAAATACAGAACCAGTTCTTTAAGTAAACCGCCCTTTTTACCAGTTTTTAAGTTACTCAGGACTTTTCAACCGGCCATAAGGCAAGCCCGGTTTCCTTGTCAAACTCCCTTGAAAGTTTGTTTCCATCAAACTTTTCAATTATGTATTCACATGCAAACACAATTGTTTCGGGAAAAAGATGGCCACCCAGGGCTTTTCCTGATTTATCAGAAAGAGTGACATGGCAGTGAACCATTGTTTTACCGTCTTTTAAGGAAACATTGCCTGTAAGATTTAAAAGCTCCATTGGCTCATTAATAATATGGTCTTCATATTCAAATTTATCTGTATTGTAATATCCTAGAACTGCTTTTTTAACTGCTCCAATGGCAGTTATTTTTCCAAGTGTTATACTTTTTTCTTCACAGATTTTTGTAAGCTCCATAAGAAGGTCGCATCCATGACTCAGCCTTCCCATGTAAACAGCTTTTGACTCTACACTCTGAACAAGGGACATGTTATCTCCTTTCAATATAAAAAAATTAATCAGGACAAAATCTGCCCTGATTAATTTTTTTATTCTTCTCCACGTATTTTATCAAGTTTTGAATTAATTATTTTTTCACAATTTTTTCCAAAACCCAATAACAAATTTCAAACCCGCTTCTTACTACAAACTTAAAAAATAAACCCTTTTCAGTTTCTTTTATTTTTTGCACAATTAATTCAAACTGGCATTTTATAAATTATAAAAAAGAGGTTTATATGAATTTATTATTGTCACCATATTCAACCAAAAATTTACAGCTTGAAAACCGTGTTGTTTTTCTGCCCTTTCAAACAGCTTATGCAGATGAAAACGGATTTGTAACAAAACAATTGATTAGCCATTATTCAAGAATGGCAAAATCAGGTGCAGGGCTAATAATTGTTGAGGCTTCTGCAATAAGCCCTGATGGAGCATCGGGGAAATGTCCAGTTATAAGCAGTAAGACTCTCCCCGGGTTAAAAAAGCTTGCATCTGCGGTAAAAAATGAAGGTAAGAAAGTGTTTATTCAGATTTTTCATGCCGGCCGCTTTGCAAACAATGAACCTGTAGGCCCGTCAAGTGTTGAAGTTTTTGGAAGACCTGTTAAGGAAATTACACTTGAACAGATGGAAGATATAAAACAAAATTTTGTAAACGCAGCCTTGATTGCAAAAGAAGCAGGATTTGACGGGGTTGAAATCCATGGTGCGACAGGATATCTTCTTTCTTCTTTTATTTCAAAGCGTACCAATTTAAGAACAGACGAATACGGACAAAATCTTGAAAACCGAATGAAATTTCCTTTAGAGGTTTCAAAGGCAGTTCGTGATGCAGCAGGAAGTGTTTTCCCTGTGGGATACAGGTTTATGCCAAAAGAATACCTTCCTTCAGGACTTGAAATTGAAGAAGCCTCTATGTACGCTGAAAAACTTGTACAAGTACTTAACCCTGAATACCTGTCGGTTGCCTCCGGAACCCATGAATGCTATGCAATGCCTGAAATGTCAAAAAACAAACCTCCTGAAATGTTCATGGTAAAAGAGGCAGAACAAATAAAAAAAGCTGTTCCAGACATTACCATAATTGCAGCAGGACATTTGCAGACTCCAAAAAACTGTGAAATGCTTATTCAGCAAAAAAAAGCTGACCTAATAGGACTTGCAAGGGTATTGTTTGCAGATCCTGACTGGGTTAAAAAAGCTTCTGAAAAAATTACAGATGATATTCGTCCATGTATTCAATGCGGAAACTGTGTAAAACAAATCAAACAAATGAAACCTGCCTTTTGTGCAAAATGGACAAAAGACGAACGTAATCTTTACCTGAAAGACATTTAAGTATTTTACAAATAAAAAAAGCATGCTCCATTTTTACAATAAACATGCTTTGATTCAGATATAAATTTTTTAATTTTACTTTTTGAACAAAGAATCTTTTATCTTTTAACAAGATTTAATCAGGGCAAAACTGCCCTGATTAATTTTTTTATTCTTCCCCTGCCATTTTATCAAGCCTTGAATTAAGCATTTCAACCGAATTTTTAAGGCTTTCGGCCATTGCTCTTAATTCTTCAATTTCTGATGAACCTGAAGAAACAGGCAAAGGGTTTTGAAAATTACGGTTACCTGCAAAAGCTCTTCTTCCATAGCCTCTGCCCCTTCCGTATCCAAAACCACAGCCTGAACTGCGGTAGCTTCCAGGGACATTTCCTGAGCATACGCCCCTTGCTCCGCCTGTCATTGAACCCATTCCGTTTGGTCCTGTTCCGTCTAGTCCTGGCATAATCTGCCTCCTTTTGTTTTAAGTTTTTAAAGACCAGGCTTTACAAGATGTAAAGTATCCCCCCTGGTCAGGTATTATTATTCAGGTCAGAAGCATTATTTCTTCCGCCCCTGAATCGTCTTCCATTGCCCCCAGAACCTCTTAACTGATAATCTCCGCCGCTGATTCTTATTCTTTTTCCTGTAACAAGAGCTTCAGCAACTGTCCGTCTTGCTTCCTTAAGAATTCTTCCATAGGTCTGTCTTGAAACTCCCATGATTTTTGAGGCAGACTCCTGATCAAGATTTTCATGATCTGAAAGTCTTATTGCCTCAAAACCTTCAAGATTCAAGATAAGTTCCTGATTAAAAGAACTTCCAGAAGGAGAAAAAATCTCATTTTCAGGTTCGCGTGCAATAAATCTTCTTTTTTTATATCTTGGCATATCTCTTTTCTTTCTTGTCATTTGTTAAATAAAATATAACTATAAAAAACAGATAATTCAAGATTATTTTGATCATATGATCAAAATTTATTAAAATTTTTATACTTGTTTATATTACCCTGGAAAGGGTTATTTTTTTTATATTAAGATTAATTTAAGAAGAAGATATTAGTAGCTAAACGAAAATTTCTCATTTTTGGCCAATCACTATAATTAAGCCGGAAGTGAGCGTTGCAGTTAAAGATTATTTTTCAATAAAAAATTTTTCAAATAATTTATAACCTCATCAGTTTTTTCCCTGTGCGGCATATGACCGCAGTTTTTCATAATAATCTTTTCAGAAATCCCTCCTGCTTTTCCGGCAATAAATTCTGCAAATGCACTGGAGCCGTATTCATCATCTTCTCCATGAATTGCAAAAACAGGACATGTTACATTTTCAATACACCCGTCAAGACTCCAATCTGAAAATTTTTGTGAAAGCCAGATTTCTGTCCATGCATCAAGAACCCACTTTGCCTTATTTCCGTGCCATTTTTCCAGACGCTCCATCTGCCCTGATTTTTCAAATTTATTTTTTGTTTTTTTTATTCCCTCAACAGTCAGTTGTTCAACAAAAGCCTGGGATGCAATTGTAACAACAGCCTTGCAGTCCTTATCACCTGAAGCAATATTTAATGCCATTCCCCCTCCCACACTGTGGCCAGTAAGAATGTATTCTGAAATCATAAGACCTGATTTGATATCAGGAAAATATTTCAAAGCCTCTTCTTCAATAAAATCAAGAGAAGGCAGATTTTTTCTTTTATCAGACTTTCCGAATCCAAGACGGTCATAGGCAATTACAATGCGTGAAAGCCTTTTTGCAAGAAGTTTTGGAAAATCACGCCACAGGTCAGTACTTCCAAGTGAATCATGGAGTAATACAATCGGCAGTTTGAATAAAATCTTTTCAGGAGTCCATTTTTTTGCATATACATATCCTCCGTTCACTTTAATTTTAAATTCCTGAGTTTTTATTCTGTCCATTTTTATCCTTCCATAAAAACAAAATTTTTCATTAATAAGCTGACACCATCTATTTTTCAGGGTTATATCTCATTAATCCTTCCTGAACAGTTGAAGCCACCAAAATTCCGTCTCTGGTAAAAATCTGACCTCTGTTAAGTCCTCTTGACGAGCAGGCACTAGGACTTTCCATTGAATATAAAAGCCAGTCATCCATTCTGAAATCACGGTGAAACCAGATGGAATGGTCAAGACTTGCGGCAGTCATCTGCCTTTCCCAGAATGTATGAGCATGGGGATGAAGTGAAGTTGCTAAAAGTCCAAAATCAGAAGCATAGGCAAGAAGGCATCTGTGAATTGAAAGGTCATCCGGAAGAACCCCGCTGGCCTTAAACCATGAATATTTGAGAGGTTCTTTTTTTTGAGGCTTAAATGGATTTACAGGACTTACCTGTCTTATTTCAACAGGCTTATCCCTTAAAAGCTGTTCTCTGATTGATTCAGGGATTTTATCCTTTGCTTTTTTCACATACTCAAGGTCTGACATAAGGTTTTCAGGCCCCGGAACATCAGGCATTGAGCTCTGATGCTCAAATCCTTTTTCTTTTACATGAAACGAAGCAGACATACAAAAAATTATCCGTCCCTTCTGGGTTGCAGAGACCTGTCTTGTGCTGAAACTTCTTCCGTCCCGCAAATTTTCAACTTTATACTCAATTGGAAATTTTGGGTCTCCCGCAAGAAGAAAATAAGCGTGCATGCTGTGAACAGGCCTGTCATTATCTACAGTCTGGGTTGCAGCAGATAAAGACTGGCCAAGCACCTGTCCTCCGAAAATACTTCCAAACCCCAAATCCTGACTTTTACCCTTAAAAATATTTTCCTTTATTTTTTCAAGTTTCAAAAGACAGACAAGTTCCTTTAAAACATTTTCATGGTTTGAATCTGAATTCATGGACATTTCCTGATTTTAAGTTTCCGGATAAAAATTTTACAAAAAATATAAAGTAAAACCATAGGTTATCAGCCTGGACATAATAAATCTCACACAAAATCTTTTGGAACAAAAATATATAGTGACTGGCCAAAAGCAAAATTCTTTGTTCAGCAACTATATAAAACAATTATCATATTAATTCCTTATATTCAAAAAATCTGAACAAAATGTCCTTTAAGGCGTGTTTTTAGTCTTTTTAAACTCTTTATTATATAATTAAATAAGTTTAGTCTTTTAAAAAAAACAACATACAAGGACTAAAGGCATGACAGAAATAAATCAGGAAAAATTAAAAATTTATTCAAAAAACAATAATGA
>JBFWJK010000028.1:0-25587 GCA_050253255.1 Desulfobacteraceae bacterium
TTGAAAAGGAAGATGAGCCGGCGGCAGCTGAGGATAATTTTTTTAATGATTTCTCAGCAGACAGTTCAGAGTATTTCGGAGAAAAAGATCAGGAAGAATCTTATGAAGAGAACGGGAGCGAAGAGGAAAATGTCAGAACAGAACCCGTGAAAACTGAGATTTCAGGTGAAAGAAGAAAAGGCTTTGGCTTAAGAGCAAAAATGTTTCTTCTTTTTCTTGTTATACCAATTCTTCTCATGTCTGCATCGGGTATTTTTTCGCAATTTCAGCTTAAAAGGCTTTCGGAAAACATTACAGAAAAGGGGACTGCTGTTGTAAAGGATTTTGCTGAGCAGCGAATTGCCGAAAAAGCAAGGGACGTTGCCCTGCAGTGTCAGATTTACCTTTTAAGCCATCCTGAACTTAGAAAATCAGACTTTAACTATGAAAATGAATTTAAAAAAATTGCAGTACAAAAAATAGGTAAAACCGGTTATACATCACTTGCTGAAAGAAATCTTCCAACCGAACCTCTTGATAATTTCAGAATCTGGGCACATCCGAATCCTTCAATTGTAGGAATTCCTTTATTTCAGAAGCTGAAAAAAGAACTCGGTTCTGAATTTGATATGCTAGTAGAAACTTTAAAGCCTGTTATAAGGGGTGAAGAAGTAGCCGGTTATTATAAGTGGAAAGAATTAAACGGAGAATTTAAGGAAAAATTTCTTGTTGCAGTTCACATAAAGCATACACGATATATAATTATTGCAACTGCTCCTATAGAGGAATTTACCAAGCCGATCAGGGATCTTGAAAGCGAAGCAAAACTTCTGACTCTTCAGACAAGAAATATCAACATTCTTATACTTATTACAACACTTGTCATAATAAGCATTGCTATTTTGATATACGGGTACAAAATCACAAAAAATATCAAATATCTGACAGAAACCGCTGACAGAATAAGTGTCGGTGATCTTGATGTAAAAATTCAGGTTAGTGCAAAGGATGAAATAGGAAGCCTTGCGGATGCAATTTCCAGAATGCAGGACAGTCTGAGACTTTCCATAGAAAGGCTCAGAAAAAGAAAATAGAAAGTTGATTTTACATGCCTGAATTTAGTTCGGGCATGTTTTTTCTTTTTAAAACTGAATACTTTTATTTTTTTGATCAATACTAAGGATTTATTATGTATTTTCCAGATTTAAACCCTGTTTTGAAAGGCCTTAACACTTATTATATTAAAACTGACAAGCTTATTGAACATTTTCAGGGAGAAATAGGAACAGGAGTTATTTATTTTAAAGGTCCTGTAACTGAAGGAACTGTTTTTTTTGAGTCTGATCATTACATAAAATCCTTTTTTAAAAAAAATGACAAAATAATTTCCGGAGATGCTGCTTTTTCGCTAATTATGGAAAACTGTGAAAAAAGCAGTTATGAAATTTATATTTACTATCTCGAACCTGATGAGGTTTATCTCTGGTCTGAAATTTTAATGTCTGTTCCTGTAAATCTTGGGATTGAACTAAATTCAAGGAGCATAAGAGGCATGCTTGAAGACTTCACTGAAAACAGAGATACAGGTTATTTTATTACAGGCAATACAAAAAACACCTATGGTATTTTTTTTGCTTATGGCGAAGTTTCCGGTTATTTAATTAATGGTGATATTTTTCTAAAAAATTCAAAAGATTATGAAAAGTTTCTTAAAGATTTTTTAAAGTTTCTTGATAAAAATGAGACTAAAACTGATATTTATAAAAAAGCATTAAAAACAAATAAAAATGATCAGAGAAATCAAATTTCTTCTCCTGAAAAGTCTGGCTTTGATACCGGGTTTCCAACAGAAGAAACTATTGGAATAATGGCAGAGTTCATTTTTATTTTTGAAGATTTTGTTTCAAAGAATAAAAAAATTAAATCAGATTTTCTCCCAATGCTGAAGAAAAAATTTATTGAATATATAGATGATTATGATTTTTTAGACCCTTTTGCAGCTGAATTCGTTTATTCCCAGGGTAAAATAAAATTTTCAGGCGTAACCGACGAAAGAAGTTTTGTTGAAAGCTTATTCAAATGTATTCTTGAAATTGCTTCTGAAAACGGACAAATCGCTAATATGGAAAAATTATACAAAAACTGGTCAGATAAGAATCATGACTTAATTGAAAAATACAACCTTAAGTTTCATTTAAAATAAACCGGGGTTTTTATGAAAAATATTCTCATAGTTGATGATGATATAGCTTTTTTAAAAATGATAGCCAAAAAATTTGAATCCGGCACTCAGGAGTTTAATCCAGTATTTGTCAAAGACGGTGTCTCAGCTGTCAACCAGATAAAAAATAAAAAAATAGATGTTATTGTTTCAGATCTTCAGATGCCTAAAATGGACGGTTACGGGCTTTTAGAATATGTGAATTTAAACTATCCCGATATACCGGTAATAATAATGACTGCATTTGGAAAGCCTAAATCCAGGGCTATTTTAATGGAGAACGGTGCTGCAGCCTATTTTGAAAAACCGGTAAATCTTGATGATCTTATTGCTGAGATCAAGGGGCTGATGGAAAATAAATCCAATGGAGGCATATTAAAATCAGCTTCACTTGAAATGTTTACTCAGCTTGTGGAAATGGAGCAGAAAACCTGTACAATAAGAGTTAAAAGAGAAGGTCTTGATCATGAAGGAGTTCTTTTTTTCAGGGAAGGTGAAATCTATTTTGCTAGAATAGGTAATATGAAAGGTATTGAGGCTGCTTACAGAATATTCAGCTGGCATAATGTAACCCTTTACATTGAAAATGACTGCAGGCTGAAAAAGAAAAAGATCAACTCAGATCTTCAGGCTGTTCTTCTTGAAGCAATGAGACTCAAGGATGAAAATGAAGATAAGAAAAATACCAGCGGTAATGAGGAATCAGGGGATACTGAATTAAACGGCCAGCAAACTGAAGAATCACAAAAACTGTCTTCTGTGGACTATCTTAAAAAATTCATAGCTGATAATTCAAGTGATATAACCGGTATTTTAGATATTTATGAGGATTCTTCGTGGACTGAGTTTGTAAACAGATCGTCTGAACTCGGAAGGTTTCTTAATACGGGAGATCTTAAGGCCTGCTATGTGAGCAAAGCTGATTCATCAAATCTTATTATTGTTCCGGATAAGGAAAATACTGTTTTGTCTGTCAGTCCTAAATGCGACAGAGAGAAAATTTACAGAATACTTATGGATTGATCGAGAATCGAATTGGGTATATTATGAAGGAAATATTTACAGAGTTAAATGCAATTGAAAATGTCCATGCATCGCTTTTCTTTTCCGTTGACGGGAATATCGTTGTGTATGAGGCCACGGAAAAAAGCCGGCTGACAAGGGAAATGATTGAAGATTATTCTAATTCCCTTGACTGGAAATCTATCCATAAAAGGTTTAAGGAAATTAATGAAGTTGAACTTATCTTTTCTAGATACAGAGTTTATGTCAGAAAAGCTGAGCACGGTTTTGTAGTAGTTCTGATGAGTTTGATGGCTCCTATAGAAGTGATCAGGCTTAATATAGATCTTTTGATGCCTGAAATAGATGCTCTTAAGAAAATTAAGGGTTTTGGAAGGTTTTTTAAATTTCGATCATAATCATTTAATGAGGTAAAAATGGCAGATACGGCAGTCAAAGATATTGCTCATAAGATAAACGAAGCTGAAGCGTACTGCAAGCATGGTCTTTTTTCTGAAGCAGTGCAGATATTTGAACAGATTCTGGAATATGATGATGTTGATAACGATACCTCGAGATTTGTTGTTGAGCGGATCAAGGAAATTCAGAAAGATATAGAAGAGCTTGAAAAGGTAGATCAGCAGATTCTTTCATCTCAGCAGGCAAATCAGCTTGCCGACACATGGAAAGGAAAAGGTACTGTCCCGGAAATTATCGACAGTGCAGAAGCTTTTGAAGATCTTGGTCTTAATGATGAGGCCGCTGCGGAATACGGAAAACTTCTGGCCATGGACTGCAGTTTTGAAGAATACAGTAAAAAATTCTGCGATTTCATGTTTGCAAGGTTTACACCTTCAAACATTTATGAGCAGCTGGAAAAGATATTCAGTAACAGCAAGGTAAAAGATGAAATAAAAACCGAGGTTTTGTTTTTCTTTGGAGAAACATTTGAAAAGAAGAATTATTCTGAACTGGCTCTTGATTATTTTGAGAAAGTCAAGGCTATCAATCCTTCCTATCCTCTTCTCAAGGACAAAATTTCAAAACACAAAAAAAAGAATAAATACAATTCTAAATATGATTATCTCATAGAGCAGAATTTTGTTGACTCGGCAAAACTCAAAGAAGCAAGGAACATTTCAAAGGCTGAGAATAAAAGCGTTGAATTTATTCTCATTACCAAGATGAAAATACCAAAGGAAGAGCTTGGAAAATCTCTTTCTTATTTTTTTAATGTACCTTTCAGATCTTTTAAGCAGGATATCGATCCTCCTGTGGGTGTAATAAAGAATCTTAAGAAGAATTTTCTTCTTCAGAATATGTGGGTTCCCATAGACTGGGACATAGAAAAGGGTATTGATGTAGTAATAGATGATCCTCTCAACCTGATGAAAACTGACCAGATTTCCAATCTGCTCGATGCAAAGAAAATTAATTATCTTGTTGCAATTCCAGAGGATATCAAAGCTTTTATAAAATCTTTTTATGAAAAACCTTCAGAGGAATCTGATGCAGAGCCGGATGTTGATAATTTCGATCAGTTCTCAATGACAGGAAGTTTTGAACTTGAAGAAGATGATGATGATGACGAAATCCAGTCACTTGGAGGAAATGAGAGCGAAGTAGTAAGAATGGTTGATCAGATAATTTTTTCAGCATATAAGAAAAATGCTTCTGATATTCATATTGAACCATCGCCCGGACTTAAGAAAACTAAGATAAGATACAGGGTTGACGGAGTATGTCAGCAGGTTCTTCAGGTGCCTAATTCATTTGCTGCCGGTATAATATCAAGATTAAAGGTTATGGCTAACCTTGATATTGCAGAAAAAAGACTTCCGCAGGACGGAAAGATCAAATTCAAGAGAAAAGGTATCAGGGAGTTTGAACTGAGGCTTGCAACTCTTCCAACTGCCGGAGGATATGAAGACGCTGTTCTCAGAATTCTTGCAGCTTCAGGTGCAATGCATATAGATGATATGGGAATGAATTCCAGAAACCTTGATCTGATCAAGAAAACAATAGTACAGCCCTATGGTCTTTTTCTGGTTGTTGGACCTACAGGTTCAGGTAAAACAACGACTCTTCATTCTTCACTTGCATATATCAACAGACCCGGTGTCAAGATATGGACAGCTGAAGATCCTGTGGAAATTACTCAGGAGGGTTTGAGACAGGTAGAGTGTAAGCCTAAAATAGGCCTTGATTTTGCCCGAGTTATGAGATCTTTTTTAAGAGCAGACCCTGATGTCATAATGATTGGTGAAATGAGAGACCATGAAACCGCAGCTATAGGTATTGAAGCCTCGCTTACAGGGCATATGGTTTTTTCTACACTTCATACCAACTCTGCGCCGGAAACAGTGACAAGACTTCTTGATATGGGGCTGAATCCGCTCAATTTTTCTGATGCATTTCTTGGTGTTCTTGCCCAGAGACTTGTCAGAAGACTTTGCAGTCACTGCAAGGAAGAATATACTCCTGATGAGGAAAAAGTTAATGAAATAATAGAACTTTACGGCGGCGCAGAAAAATTTGAAAAAATTTCCGGTTATAAAGAATCGGATCTGAAAAGCATGAAATTATTCAGGGCAAAGGGTTGTGATGAGTGTTCAGAAGGCTTCAGGGGAAGGCTTGGAATTCATGAGCTTATGGCTGGAACACCAAAAGTAAAACAGCTTATTAAAAGAAAAGCTCCTACAGAAGAAATATTTTCTGCTGCATCTGAAGACGGTATGAAAACACTTATCCAGGATGGTCTTGATAAAGTTTTTCAGGGTCTTACAGATCTTAATGAAATTAGAAGAGTTTGCGTAAACTGATCAGATCTTAAAGATTTAAGCTTATATTCAGTTGAAATTAAAGAATTTAATTGAATTTTTTTACAGTTTCGTCTTAAATAAAGTGTGTAATCTTTAATCAAGAGGTATTAATGTGGCACATCAAAAAGTATTTCTAAATGACAATGGTGAAGCTTCTTTTGTCTGTCCCGAATGCGGGAAAACAAGCAAGCGTAATATGGCAAAATTTTTAAGCATTGACAGTCCTTTAAAATTGAAGTGCAAATGCAGATGCGGTCATAACTATTTTGCTCAGCTTGAAAGAAGGCGTTACATAAGAAAAAAGACAAAACTGACAGGAAAATTCCTTACCAAGGACAAGTCAAGAAAAGGGCTTATGCAGGTTGTGGATATGTCTCAGTCCGGACTAAAAATGTTTTTAAATGTAGAGCCTGATTTTATAAGGGATGATGAGCTTCTTCTGGAATTTCGTCTTGACAATGTTCAAAGAGATCTTGTTACAAGAGAAGTAAGGGTGAGAAATATAAAAGGCAGGGAGGTCGGAGTTGAGTTCTTTAATGACGAACACTATGACAGGCTTGGAAAATACCTGGCTTTTAACTGATATTTATTTATTTACAATAGAATTTAAAAAGATGCAGTAATGCATCTTTTTTTTTGTGCAGGGAATATGTTTAATATAAAAAAGATTTATTTGACAAGTGACTGCAGAGATTATCCGCTTGCAGAAGAAATAATTATGAAATCAGGTGCAGAAGTTGAAGTAACCAATGATCTTATTCCTCTCATGAAAGAGATTTCAGCTTCAGAAGATCCTCAGTCAATGGGGAAAGAAGTTTTGATTCTCACAAAGAACAGGGGTGATTTTTTAAAAAAGTGTCCTGGTACAAGATATTACAGATGCTGTAATTATCAGATTCTTCATGTTGGAAGTTTTTGTCCAATGGACTGCTCTTACTGCATTCTGCAGACATATTTTCATCCTCCGGCCCTAAGTTTTTTTTTGAATCAGGAAAAAATGGAAGATGAACTCAATGAAAGGGTTTTCAGCTCAAACCGAATATGGAGAATAGGAACAGGTGAATTTACTGATTCACTTGTATGGGATGAGCTTTTTAATTATTCAAAGTATCTTGTTAATCTTTTTAATGAACAGAAAAGGGCTATTCTTGAACTGAAAACAAAGACAGTAAATATAGACAATCTCCTTGATCTTGATCACAATAAAAAAATAATTCTTTCCTGGTCGCTCAATACACCAAAAGTTATAAATGAAGACGAAAGATATACAACAAGTCTTGAAGAACGACTTGCTGCTGCATCTGTCTGTGAGAAAAAAGGGTATAAGCTGGCATTTCATTTTGACCCTGTAGTTATATATCCGGGGGCAGCTGATGATTATAAAAAAACAGTAAGAAAAATTTTTGAATATGTTTCATCAGAAAATATTGTTTATATAAGTCTTGGTACTTTCAGGTTTATGTCTGATCTCAAGGATATAATAAAAAAACGCTTTGAAAAATCAAAAATCTGGTACGGAGAATTTTTCCCGGGAACTGATAATAAAATGCGTTATCTGAAGCCACTTCGAATAAATATTTTTAAAGAAATACATGATGAATTTATGAAAATTGATAAAAATTTATGCCTCTATTTCTGTATGGAGGATGATAAAGTATGGGAAAGGGTTTTCGGGTATGTTCCGGCTTCAAAGGGAGGTCTTCCAAATATTCTTGATGAGAGTGTGAAAAAACACTGCAATGTGAGTATTGATTAAATGAAAAAAATTTCAGTACTTTTCTTTGTATTAATTTCAGCTCAAATCTCTTACAGCTCTGATTTTTTTTACTCAAAAGCAAGATTTGTCCCTGATGGTGATACTTTAATCCTGACTGATAAAATTATAGTCCGTTATATTGGTATAGATTCTCCAGAAATTAATCATGAAACAGGGAAGCCTCAGTCTTTTGCCCTTGAAGCAAAAAAATTTAACCAGGAGCTTGTATGGGATAAAAAATTAAAAATTGTACCTGGAAGGGAAAAGACTGATTCATATAAAAGAATTCTTGCTTACGTGTATCTTCCTGACGGAAGAATGGTCAACAGGCTTATTCTTGATAATGGTCTGGGCTGGGTTTACTGGCATTCAGACAATAAAGAGTACTTTGATGAATTTCTTGATGCCCAAAAAAAGGCAATGAGAGCTGGAGCAGGACTTTGGGGTCAAATTGCAGGTCTTGATCTCCCTGTAAAAATAAATCCTGAATCAAAGAGATTTCATTCCTTTGGATGTAAGCGTTCCGGCAAATACAGTTCTATGGAGAAAAATCCCTTCAATGCCTTTTATAAAGGTTATTCACCTTCCAGAAGGTGCATTGAAAATATATTTGAATATTAGAAATCAGGTCTTTTATGCGTTTTTTATTTGTTGAACCTTATTACGGAGGTTCTCACAAAGTCTTTTGTGAAGGACTTAAAAAGTTTTCAAAACATGAGATTGATATTGTTAAGCTGGGAGCAGAAAATTTCAAATGGAAAATAAGAGGAGCCTCCTGGTATTTTAAAAAGAAAATAAAAAATATTTTTGAATACGACGGAATAATAATGACAGATATGATAAATCTGTCAGATTTCAGGGCTTTATATAAAAAAAAGATACCTCCGGTTCTTTTTTATTTTCATGAAAATCAGCTTGACTACCCTCTGGCTTCAAATCAGAAGATAGATTATCATTTATGCTTTTCAAATATCAACTCAGCACTTTCTTCTGATATGCTCTGTTTTAATTCCAGGACTCATAAGAAAAGTTTTTTAAAATCTCTGGATAAAATTATTTCAAGAATGCCTTCAGACGATTTTAATATTTCCTGGATAATAGAAGAGCTTGAGCAAAAAGCCGATTTTATTTATCCCGGATGCGATTTTACTTACATGGATATTCATGTTGAAAAATCAGGTACAACTCCTGTCATATTGTGGAACCACAGATGGGATCATGATAAAAATCCTGAAGATTTTTTTAAAATTCTTTCTTTTCTGAAAAGGGATAAAATCAAATTTAAACTTGTAATTCTTGGGGAAAAAGGGCCAAAAATAAATAAGCTTTTTTATGACGCAAAAAATAAATTTTCACAAGAGATTATCCATTTTGGTTATGTTGAAGATAAGAATGAATATGCAAGGCTTCTTAAAATTTCAGACATAGCTGTTACAACATCTGTTCAGGAAAATTTCGGGTATTCAGTTCTTGAAGCTATTTATGCAGGCTGTGTGCCTGTCCTTCCAGAAAGGCTTTCTTATCCGGAAATTATATGTGCCGATTTTCATGAAAAGGTTCTGCACAGAAATGTTTCATCAATGTACAATAAAATAAAGCACTACCTCAAAAATCAGGAAGCACTTAAAGAGGGGTGGATTAATGGACTGATAAAAGATGTGGAAAGGTTTTCGTGGACTAATATGATTTCAGAATATGATCATATACTTGAAAAATTGTCTGATTTGTCATAATAGAAAAAACAAAAAAAGGAGGATCATGTGGCTGAAACAATTAAAATTCATGCTAGAGTTGAACTAGACCCGGAAGTTCTTGAAAATATAAAGGCAAGATGCAAGGAAATAGTAAAGAAGAAAAATCTTAAAATGTATGAGGTCGATCCAGCAGACATGGTGGGAGAGCTGATCTCTAAATTTCTGGCTGAAAACGATATTACATCCTATTCAAAGGATATTAAGAATTATCCTCTTATTCTGCAGGACTGACAAGATGAAACTGATTTCACAGATATATGAAGTGCAGACTCCTGATGAAGCTTCAGAAATGGTTAATCTTGGTGTCGATCATATTGGTTCGGTTGTTCTGGACAGCAAAAATTTTTTAAAGGATATTAATCTTAAAAAAACTGTTACTGAAGTCCGTTCACTTAAAAGTAAAAGTTCTGTTATTCCACTTTTTTCAGATTATGAAGATGTAATGAAACTTATTGATTATCTTGAACCGGATATTCTTCATTTCTGTGAATCTCTTATTTATGAAAGTGATTATGCAGAAAAAAAATCTGTTGAAAAATTTTTTGAAATTCAGAATAAAATCAAGATGAGAAACATGAAACTTGATATAATGAGATCTATTCCTCTTGCCTCAGAAAGCTCTTCAACAGAGGAAAAAGAAAATCTGAGAGCAAGGCTTGATTTTTTTATTCCGGTTTTTTCTGAAGTGAGTAATTTTTTTCTTACAGATACTTTTTTTAGCGAGGGGAATGAAAAACAGCCTGTCCCAGGTTTTGTGGGGATTACAGGAAAACTTTGTGATCTTGAAGGCGCAAAGATTTTGGTTGATAATTCTGAAATACCTGTTATCCTTGCCGGCGGTCTTTCACCTGACAACGTGTTTGATGCTGCCGTAAAAGTGAAGCCTTACGGGCTGGACAGCTGTTCCAATACAAACATGATTGATGATGCCGGAGATAATATACGCTTTAAGAAAGATCCCATGAAGGTAAAGAAATTTGTTGAGGAAATCAGGAGGGCTGAAATTTTATTGCAGAACTTGAAACCTTAATGATTTAATAATTTAAGATAAATAATTCGGTTGATTTTTTTTATAAAACTGCTGATAAAACAGGGTATTTATTGCCCTTGAGATGAGGAGAATTTTATGTTTGAAAGCGGAGATTTAAGAAAAGGTTTAAAAATAATTTATGAGGGGGCACCTCATGTAATAACCCAGTTTGACTTTGTAAAGCCGGGCAAGGGACAGGCTCTGTATAAGTGCAGGCTTAAAAACATGCTTACAGGCTCTCAGTTTGATAATACATTCAGGTCCGGAGAAAAGTTTGAAAAAGCAGATCTTGAAGAACTTGAAATGGAATACCTCTATCCTGACGGTGAAAACTTCTGTTTCATGAATACAACAACTTATGAACAGGTTTTTCTGACAGCAGATCAGATAGGTGAGGACAATATCGGTTTTCTCAAGGAAAATACAGTTTGCAAAATCCTTTTTTTCGGATCACAGGCAATAGGCGTGACTCTTCCGAACTTTATCGATCTGAAGGTTGTTGCAACAGAACCCTGGGCAAAAGGGGATACTGCAACAAACGATACAAAGCCGGCAACTCTTGAGACAGGAGTGGTTGTTCAGGTTCCGCCGTTTATAGACCAGGATGAAATGATCAGAATAGATACACGTACCGGACTTTACTCTGAGAGAGTCAAATCCTGATTATGTTTCTGGGGCAGATCTTTCAGACTGCCCATTGAATATATTTTTACCATAACGGGCAGACATAATTTTTCTAAAAAAATCAAGATCTGAATATTTCAGGTGTTATCTTCATCTTCTGTTTTTTCTTTATATCCGCAGTCTTTATTTATGCACTTAAGCTGTCTGCCTTCTTTTTTTGTTTCCTTTTCAACTAAAAAAGGGCTTTTGCAGAGAGGGCATTCTCTGTTTACAGGTTTGTCCCACAGAGCAAAACTGCAGTTTGGAAACTTGTCGCATCCGTAAAAAACTTTTCCTCTTCTAGAGCGTTTTTCAACAAGTTCACCTTCACATCCCGGCTCAGGACATTTTACTCCGGTTTTATTTTTTTCTCCGGAATTTGCAAGGGACTGGGTGTATTTGCAGTCTGGATAACCGGAACAGGCAAGAAAAGGGCCGAATTTACCCTGTTTTACAACCATCTGTTTATCACATTTTGGGCATATTTTATCAGATTCAGGTATTTCAGCTTCAAGTATTTCATTTTTTATAAGTTTTATTTTTCCTTTTTCATCTCTTTCATAATTGGATGAAAAAGTGCAGTCAGGATATTTGTCACAAGCAATAAAAGGGCCGTTTTTTCCAACCTTTATTTTAAGCTCTCCGTTATTGCATTCCGGACATTTAATGCCGGTAGAAAGACCGACACCCTTGATGCTGAGCATATTTTTTTCAGCTTCATCCAGATTTTTTTCAAATCTTTTGTAAAAGCTGTTCAAAACTTCCAGAATATCAAGTTCCGAGTGCTCGATTTTATCGAGATCATCTTCAAATTTAGCTGTAAAATCGACATTCAAAATCTCAGGAAAGTTATCAACAAGAAGGTCTGTTACAATTATTCCAAGCTCTGTCGGGTAAAATTTTCTGTTTTCAAGAACAACATACCCTTTATTTTTTATTGTGGATAAAATTGTGGCATAAGTTGAAGGACGTCCTATTCCGTTTTCTTCCAGAGCCTTAACAAGAGAAGCTTCAGTGTACCTTGGAGGAGGCTGAGTAAAATGTTGTGAAGGAGTGATGCTTTCCTTTGCCAGTTTCTCTTTTTCAGTTAAAACAGGAAGTTCCTTTGAATCTTCAGGTTTTGAGCTCTCAGCCTGGTATACTGCCATATAGCCCATAAAAGCAGTTGTAGAGCCTGAGGCCGTGAAAGTATATTCACCTGATAATATTTCGCAGGAAACCTGATTGATAATTGCATTGCTCATCTGTGATGCAACAAATCTTTTCCATATCAGTTCATAGAGCAGATATTGATCTTTATTAAGGTAGTTTTTAATTTTTTCCGGCGTATTGAATACAGATGTCGGTCTTATTGCTTCATGGGCATCCTGAGCTTTGTTCTTGTTTTTGAATATCCTCTGTGAACTTGGAGCATAGTCATTTCCCAGATTTGCCTTTATCCACGAAAAGGCTTCATCTGAAGCATCTTTTGATACCCTTATTGAATCTGTTCTCATATATGTTATAAGGCCCACATGGCCTTCATTTCCAAGCTCAATTCCTTCATAGAGCTGCTGGGCAAGAGTCATTGTCTTTTGTGCAGAAAACCTTAGTTTGGTTATTGCATCCTGCTGCATCTTGCTTGTAATAAAAGGTGGCTGTGGTGTTTTATTGATTGTTTTCTTACGGATTTTATCAATGATAAAATCTTTGTTTTCAATATCTTTCAATATTTTGTCAGAAGATTCCTTATCAGGAATTTTAATTTTTTTTGAATTTTTCCTGGTTAATTTAGCTTCAAACTTTTCTTTTGTATCCTCTTTAGAAAGAAGAGCTGTAATATGCCAGTATTCTTCAGGTTCAAAAGCCTGGATTTCCCTTTCTCTTTCGCAGATCATTCTGACTGAAACAGACTGTACTCTTCCTGCAGAAAGCCCTCTTTGAATTTTTTTCCAGAGTAAAGGAGAAATCTGGTAACCGACAAGCCGGTCAAGAATTCTTCTTGTCTGCTGGGCATCAAATTTACTTTTATCCAGTTCAAGGGGATGTTTAATCGATTCTTCAATTCCGTTTTTAGTAAGCTCATGAAGAAGAATACGGTAGAATTTTCTGTCTTTTTTCTTCAAAACTTCAGCAGTGTGAAAGGCAATTGCTTCACCTTCACGGTCAGGGTCAGGCGCAAGATAGATTGTGTCCTTGTCTCTGGCTGCATCCTTGAGTGCTTTTATTGTCTTTTGCTTGCCGTTTATTACCTGATATTCAGGGGTAAAGTTGTTTTCAATGTCTATCCCGATTTTTTTGGGGGGCAGATCCTTGATGTGTCCCGCTGTTGCAGTGACATCAAAGTCTTTCCCTATGTATTTTTTCAGAGTTCTCACCTTGGTGGGGGACTCTACAATAAGCAGGGGTTTACTCAATTTTAATCCTCTGTCAAATAATAAAATTTTCCAGGCAGCTGTTTGATAATCCCTTCAAGTTCGAGGTTTAACAGTGCAGCTCCTACCTTATTTGAATATTTTAAATTTAAATTTCTGCAAATCTCATCAATATTAAGCGGTATCTTTGACTGTTTCAGTGCTTTAACCACAGATTCCTCATTAAAATCAAGTGATTTTTTTTCAGGAGGTTTTTCAAAGACTTTTATTTTAAGCCAGGGAAACTCTTCAAAAATATCATTTGCACTGACAATTTTTTTTGCTCCAAGCTCGCATAGGATTTCTGTTCCCGGAGAATTTGTATTTTCAAGCTTTACAACAAAAACCTCTTTTCCCTGTTCGGCTGCAGTTTTTGCTGTTATTACAGCACCGCTTTTTTCACCTGCTTCAACAACAACAACTCCAATTGAAAGCCCTGAGACAATTCTGTTTCTTCTGGGGAAGTTGTAGGCATCTGGCGGCTGATTAAGAAAAAATTCGGAAAAAACAGCACCTTTTTTGTCAATTATTTTTTTAAATAAAGCTTTATGTTCTCTTGGATATAAATTTAAAAGCCCGCTTCCAAGAACGGCTGTTGTACTCCCATGGTAATTCAAAGCTGCGCTGTGACTGGCTCCGTCTATTCCTAAAGCAAGCCCGCTTGTTACCCTTATCCCTGATTTTGAAATAACTGAAGAAAGATTTGATGCTTTTGCCCTTCCTTCAGCACCTGCATTTCTTGAGCCTACAACCGCAATAGATACTATGTCCGGCGGATGTTCTCCAAGAAGATATAAAAAAGGCGGAGGATCAATTATTTCTTTAAGCAGAACAGGGTAGTCACTGTGGTTATAGTGAATAAATTTTATATTTTCTTTTAAAGCTGTATTTATTTCATCTTTGATAAATACGGTTTCTTTTGCTTTTTTTATTGCATCTGCTTTTGTTTTAGTCATTCCTTCTACAAGGCACAGATCATTTATCGACGATGAAAAAATTTTTTCAGGACAGGAAAATTTTTCTAAAAGCCTTTTAATTAAAATGTTTCCAACACCATTGACTGATTTTAAAACCAGCCAGGGTGATATATCTAGGTCCATAAGTACTTGATTACAGTATTTCTTTAAGTTTTGACTGTGCTTTTGGAGCTGCATTTGAAAAAGGGTAGGATTTGATTACCCTTTGAAGAAGCTCTTTGGCCTTTTCTTTATCATCAAGCTTCAGGTATGAATAACCTGCTTTAAGCAGCGCATCCGGACATTTGGTACCGTCAGGGTAGGTTTTTGTAACAAGCTCAAAAATTTCTGCCGATCTTTTATAGTCGCTCTGGGCATAAAATGATTCACCCTTCCAGTAAAGTGCATTGTCAGCAAGAGTTTCATCGGGATATTTTTTTAAAAACTCGTCAAAAATCTCAACAGCTTTTTGATAATTTTTCTTTTTCAGAAACTCAATCCCTTTTGCATAAAGCTTTTGAGGACTGAGATATTCTTCAGCAGTAGTTTTATTCTCTTCAGCCTGATCACTGACATTATCAGTTTTTTCATCATTTTTTGTTTTTTGTGAAATAACCGGAGAAACCTTGATCATCTGTTCATGATTATCAACCATGAACTGAATAATTGAAAGTCTGCTGTAAAGCTTGTCAATTTTTTCTTCAACAGCAGACATTCTTTTATCTAAAAGTTTTAATTCAACTTCGGAATCACTTATTTTTGACGACTGCTTTGAGGCGCAGCCGAAAAAAAGTGAAAAAAATAAAACTAACCCAAAAATACCCCCGGTTTTATTAACCGGGGAAGATTTTTTTAAAAAAGTAAGTTTTTTCATTTTGATTTCCATGCAAGAAGAATAGGGCTTGCAATAAAAATTGAAGAATAAGTTCCTATTACGATTCCTGTTATCATTGCCAGAGAAAAATCATGAATGATTCCTCCACCAAGCACAAAAAGAGAGATAAGCACAAGCAGTGTGGTCCCTGATGTAAGAATAGTCCTGCTCAGGGTTTCATTTATACTCTTGTTTATAAGCTGAGCAAGGCCTAACCGTTCTCTTTCCGATTTGAGATTTTCTCTGATTCTGTCAAAAACAATTATAGTGTCGTTAAGAGAGTATCCGATAATTGTAAGAAGCGCAGCAATTATCGGCAGGTTAAATTCAATATCAAGAAGCGAGAAAAGGCCTACAGTTATTATGACATCATGAATCAGAGCACAGATTGCTCCCATTGCAAACCGAAGATCTCTGTACCAGAAAATTATCAAACTGGCTGTAAGTGCAAAAAGAATGAGATAGGGTATGCTTATACTGAGCAGAGAAAGAAAATAAACTGCCGCCATAAGACTTCCTGCAATTACTGCACTTTCTCCCCATTTCATTTCAAATCTGCCTGAAATATATATTGTAATGAAAAGAAGTGAATAAAAGATTGCAAGAAGGGCCTTTGACCTTAGTTCCTGGCTTACCTGCGGTCCTACCATATCAACGCTTAAAACTTCGGCATTGTTTTTATCAAGAGATATAAATGATGCAAAGTTTTTTATGAAAGCACTGTCAATATGCTCTGAATCAAGAAGTCTTATCTGAAACTGGTTTTCCTCATTTTCACCAAACTTCTGAATGACTGGAGATTTGAGTCCTGAGTCAAGGAGCTTGTTTCTTACGTCTCCGGTAGATATGGAGTTCTCATATTTCACAATAAACTGCGTACCGCCGGCAAAATCAACTCCGTATTTGGGACCTTTGTGAACAATCAGGGTTAGAATGCTTGCAAGTATTAAAAACAAAGAGAAAAAGAACGCAGTTTTTCTTTGTCCTATAAAATTAATGTTAGTGTCGGGCTTAATGAATTCCATACGAAAAGATTCCCCTTAGATAGAAAGTTTTTTAGTCCCTTTTCCAGAGTAAATATAATCAAATATTACCCTTGAAACAAAAAGCGCTGTGAAAAGACTTGAAAGAATACCAAGAGTCAGAGTGACTGCAAAACCTTTGACAGGTCCTGTACCGAACTGAAAAAGTACCACAGCAGCAATAAGAGTTGTCACGTTGGCATCCATAATTGTAAGAGCAGCTCTTTCAAATCCGTTTGAGATTGCTGCATAGGTCGATACGCCAAGCCGCAGTTCTTCTCTTATTCTTTCAAAAATAAGAACGTTGGCATCAACTGCCATACCAATTGTAAGTATCATTCCTGCTATTCCGGGCAGAGTCAGCGTAGCCTGAAATGCAGCAAGACCTGCTCCTATGAGAAGAATATTTATTATCAGGGCAAAATTGGCGATAAGCCCGGCTCCGCTGTAATAGATTCCCATAAAAACAACAACTATGGCACCGCCTACTGCCATTGAGACAAGCCCTTTTTTTATTGAATCTGCTCCAAGAGTAGGCCCAACTGTTCTTTCCTCAATGATCTTTACTGGTGCGGGAAGAGCGCCGGCCCTCAGTACAATTGCAAGGTCACGCGCTTCTTCTACGGTAAAACTGCCTGTAATCTGAGCTCTTCCTCCGGATATTCTGTCCTGAATAACAGGTGCCGAATAAACCTTTCCGTCAAGAACTATGGCAAGTCTTTTCTGAATGTTTTCGGCTGTGACCTGATCAAATATTCTGGCACCTTTTGCATTGAATTCTATTGATACATAAGGGTCATTAAACTGAGTATCAAAACTTACTCTTGCATCTGTAAGATATTCACCTGTGAGAAGAGTTCTTTTTTTAAGTATAAAAGGTACTTTTTTATTATCTGTATCTGAAACCTGATAAGCAATTTCGCTTGTCATCGGAAGATTATTGATATCAGCCTTTTCGTCGACAAGCTTGAACTCAAGCTGAGCCGTTTTACCTATAAGATTTTTAGCTCTCTGAGGATCGTCAATACCGGGAAGCTGGATAAGTATCCTGTTGTCGCCCTGTTTTCTTATATCTGGTTCCGACACACCGAATTCATCAATTCTTCCTCTAATTGTTTCAAGTGCCTGTGCAACTGAAAGTTTTTTGATATTTTTAACTTCTTCTTCTGTCATCCTGAGGATGAACTTATTTTCAGAGGAAGCTTTTTCAACAGAAAGCTCCTGAAAATTCTTTTTCAAAAGATCAGAAAAATTATCTGCTTCATTTTGATCGTCAATTACAACATCAATTTTTGATATCCCTGACTTTACAACAGATTTGTATCTTATTCTTTCGCCTTTAAGTTCTTCTCTTATGCCGGAAACAAGTCTTTCAGTCCTGTTTTCAACAGCTTTGTCAGTATCAACCTGCATTACAAGATGCATGCCTCCCTGAAGATCAAGACCAAGATTTATCTGTTTATGGGGCCAGATATCAGGATTGAAGGTTGGAATTACAAGTACAGCTGATATTATTATTGCAGAAATGACTATAATTGCTTTCCAGGGAATGGGTCTCAAGGTGATATCCTCTCAGTTTTGGCGTTTTTTACGCATTTTCCTTGTTTACTACGGAAACAATATTTCCTCTTACAAGTTTGATTTTTACCTGCTCTGCAACTTCAAGTGTTACACTTGTATCGTCAAGTGAGGAAATGGTACCGTAAAGTCCTCCGCTTGTTATAACTCTGTCTCCCTTTTTTAGATTCCCTATCATCTCTCTGTGCTGTTTTGCCTTTTTCTGCTGAGGTCTGATAAGAAGGAAATAGAAAATAACAAACATTATTATCAAAGGTACAAAAGCTCCAAGACCGCCCTGTGCTCCTCCCGCACCTGCACCGTCTGCCATTGCATAAACTTCGGAAATCAAAATATGCCTCCTTAAGAATAAAATTTAGGTTTAAGTAAAATTAAAAATATATTGTGTATAAATGAAATTTACCCAAGCGTCAATTGTCTTGTCAATTTACAGTGTCTATCCAGAGGTTTTTTCCGTCGAAAACAACCTTATTTATATTTTTCATTGATATATCACTTAAAAGTTCGGAAATTTCACTCATTTTGTAAATTATGACTTTTCCCTGAGGTTCAAGTACATTTATATCTGTTGTTACTTCACCGGTCTCAAGGGAATAAATACTCACTGTTTCTTCAGAAAATTTTAGTATTTTTCCTACTCCTGAGCTGTATCCTCCGTTAAGAGGTTCGTCGGCACTTTCACTTAAGGTTATACCTTTTTTAGCAAAAAGTTCTCTTAGAAGTCTGAAATGTACGTCCCAGAGGTTGTCGCCCTTTTTTACAACATAAATACCGTAATCTTTGGGCTCAATGGTTTCATTTATCTTAAGATCGCTTGATAAAAGCTCGCCTCTTGCAAGTCTGTCTTTTTCTTCAATCGATTTTAAATCAATTATTTTACCGCTGATTTCTGTTTTTTCGTCTGATTTCAAGACCATATCAAGGCCCTGATCTACTCCGTATTCTTTTTTTCTTTCCTCCATCAGCTCCAGATCCTGTGCGTTTTTAACTGAAATCATCGCCTTGTTTGAGACTTTGACCTCTTTTTTTGCCTTCTTTAACGCTGTTTGCTCTGGTGAAGTCTTTATGGTCTTATTTACAGCAACAAACGAGATAATTGCGATAATTGCTGCAGCAGCACTAAAAACAATAATTTTGGTTCTCATGATAAATCCGCCGGATTTTAATGGTTAAAAATAATGGAATCGTTGTCCAGGACTGAAAATAGCAGATATTTTACATAATTAAAATACTTCCGTAAATATTTTAAATACGAAGGCCTTTTATTCAAAATTAATGTATTCTTGCCATTTAAAGTCTGATGTGGCATGAGTATAAAAATTTTAAAATTAATTTTCTGGAGGAAAAAAATATATGGAAGAAATTTACAATGCCGGTAATGTTGAGGAAAAATGGCAGAAATACTGGGAAGAAAACAACTGTTTCAAAGTATATGAAGATAAGACAAAGAAGAAATTCTATCTTCTTGAAATGTTTCCATATCCTTCAGGCAAACTCCATATGGGTCATGTAAGAAACTATACAATTGGTGATCTTACAGCACGATATAAAAAAATGAAGGGTTTTAACGTAATTCATCCCATGGGCTGGGATGCCTTTGGAATGCCTGCTGAAAATGCCGCCAGAGACAACAATACTCATCCTGCAAAATGGACTTATGCAAATATTGACAATATGAAAAAACAGCTCAAAAGGCTCGGTTTCAGTTATGACTGGTCAAGGGAAGTTACAACCTGTACTCCAGAGTATTACAGATGGGAGCAGTGGCTTTTTATTCAGATGTATAAAAAAGGCATGGCATACAGAAAAATGGCAAGTGTCAACTGGTGTGAAAAGTGCCAGACAGTTCTTGCAAACGAGCAGGTTGAAGACGGTCAGTGCTGGAGGTGCAGCAGTGAAGTCCAGCAGAAAAAACTCAACCAGTGGTTTTTTAAAATTACAGACTATGCTGAAGATCTTTTGAATTACTGCGACAAGCTTACAGGCTGGCCTGAAAAAGTTACAACCATGCAGAAAAACTGGATCGGTAAAAGTGAAGGTGCATATATTGATTTTGATGTTGAAGGGCTCGATGAAAAAATAAAAGTTTTTACAACAAGACCGGATACTTTATATGGATGTACATTCATGTGTCTTGCACCGGAACATCCTCTTGTGGAAAAATTTGCATCAGCATCAGGAAAACTTGAAGAGGTCAGGAAATTTCAGGAAAAGGTTTCACGCCAGGAAAGAACGGCAAAAGCAATAGAAACTGGAGAAAAAGAGGGTGTTTTTACCGGAGTTTACTGCATTAATCCTGCCAACAAAAGGAAAGTACCTGTCTATGCGGCAAATTTTGCTTTAATGGAGTACGGAACAGGCGCTGTAATGTCAGTACCTGCTCACGACCAGAGAGATTTTGATTTTGCTAAAAAGTACAGTCTTGATATTATTCCTGTTATTACACCAGAAAATGAAGATCTGACTGCAGAAAATCTTGAGAAAGCATATTCTTTGCCAGGAGTTTTAAAAAATTCCGATGAATTTAACGGCAAAGACAATGAGACTGCAAAAAAACTCATTGTTGAAAAGCTTGCTCTGGAAAAGAGAGCTGAAAGCGCTGTAACATACAGGTTAAGGGACTGGGGGATTTCCCGTCAGAGATACTGGGGAACACCGATACCTATGATTCACTGCGAAAAGTGCGGTATAGTTCCGGTAAACGAGGAAGAACTTCCTGTAAAGCTTCCGGAAGAGGCAAACATACTTGAAAACGGGAGTTCTCCTCTTCCCGTTCTCGAATCATTTTATAAGGTGAAGTGTCCTAAATGCGGAATGGATGCAGAAAGAGACACTGACACAATGGACACATTTGTTGAATCGTCATGGTATTTTCTGAGGTATTGTTCGCCTGACTTCAATGAAGGGATGTTTTCAAAGGAAGCTGCTGACTACTGGATGCCTGTTGACCAGTACATAGGCGGAGTTGAACATGCTGTTATGCACCTTTTGTATTCAAGATACTTTACAAGGGTTTTAAATGATCTTGGTCTTGTTTCAGTCAGGGAACCTTTTGAAAATCTTCTTACCCAGGGAATGGTCTGCAAGGAAATAATGAGATGTCCTGTTCACGGATATATTTATCCTGAAGAGGCAAAAAAGGCTGAAAAGGGAAATATGGAGTGCTGTATGTGCGGTTCTTCAATTGAAGTTGGGCGAAAGGAAAAAATGTCCAAATCAAAGAAGAATGTTGTTGATCCAAATTCTCTGATTGAAAATTACGGAGCAGACACAACAAGGCTTTTTTCACTTTTTGCAGCCCCTCCTGAAAGAGACCTTGAATGGACTGAGGAAGGGGTAGAGGGAGCAAACAGATTTTTAAACAGAGTATGGCGTCTGGTTGCAGGTCTTGTTGATGAAACAAGGGGATGCTCTCCATACAGAGGAGATTTTGACAAGCTTTCAGGTTCTTCCAGGGATATTTACAGAAAGACCAGCGAGACAATAGAAAAAGCAGCATATGACATAGACAGGTTCCATTTTAACACAGCAATTGCTGTTGTGATGGAGCTTGTTAATCTTATATATTCATCTCTTGATAAAAAAGAAGAGCTTGACAGGGAAGTTCTCATGCATGCCCTTGAATCAATAATCCTTTTTCTCTCGCCTATGGTTCCTCATTTTTGCCAGGAGCTGTGGTCTTTGACAGGACACGACTCGATTCTGACAGAGGAGCTCTGGCCTGAAGCTGATAAAAAAGCTCTTGTACCTGATGAGGTTTTGGTTGTGGTGCAGATAAACGGTAAGCTGAGGGCTAAATTAAATGTTCTTCCTGATACAGATGAAGAAGAAGTGAAAAAGCTTGCGTTCGAAAATGAAGCTGTAAATAAATATACAGAAGGAAAAACTCCTAAAAAAGTGATTTATATAAAAAATAAAATTTTAAATATAGTCGTGTAGTGATAAAAGCCGGTTTTTTTGCGGCTTTTATTAATTACAGGAAAGAATATTCATGAATAAAAAATTACTTTTTGTATTTTTAATCTTAACTATTGCGTCCTGCGGATATCATTTTTCCGGAGGAGGTTCTCTTCCCTCCGGAATAAAAAAAGCAGATGTCGGTATTTTTGAAAACAGGACAGGCTTTTCACGAATTGACAGCTGTCTCAGAGATGAATTCATAAGAGAATTTTCAAGATATAATATTCTTGCATCCAACCAAAATGCACAGGGATTCATTAAAGGTGAAATTCTGAATATGTCTGTTTCAAATCCTGTTAAAAGTTCTTCCGGAGGATCTTATGAAAGAAGAATAAGTATTGTCCTGAATGTCACTTTTGAAGATCTGAATGGGGAAGTGCTTTTTAAAAGAAATAATTTCAGAGAAAATTATGTGTTTGAAACAAACTCAGATGATTCATACAGTTTCGGAGTCCCCTATGATGCAATGAGTGAACTTTGTCTTAAGATTTCAAGAAGAATAATGATGGAGCTTACTTCTGATTTTTAAATTTTAAAAAAATAAAGGCATATCATTTAAAGTAAATTGATATGCCTTGAATTTCTTTATTTTTACCGGACTTGAATTAGGAATTAATTGTTTTTTCAACAAATTTTGTAAGTCTGGAAATTTTACGTGAAGCTGTATTCTTGTGAATTGTGCCTTTTTGTGCAGCTCTTGTAATAACAGAAGTTGCTTCGCTGAGAAAGTTTTTTACTGTATCTTCCTTTGCCTGGGCTGCAGCAACAGTTTTTTTGGTGATTGTTTTAATTCTTGTTTTAACAGCTTTGTTTCTTAAATTTCTTTTTTCGTCCTGTTTTACTCTTTTTAAAGCTGACTTATGATTTGCCAATTTCCTGCTCTCCTTTTGAATTTCAAATATTTATAAATAAAATTTTTAAATTTTTAACAAATAAAACTAACTATCTTTTTTTTAAAAACTTGTCAATTTTTTTTAAAAGTTATATTGAAAATAGCGGTTTTTTTATGTTTGTCTTATTCTGCTGCATTTATCATAACTGAATAATTACTGATTGGCCGAAAGCGAGAATTTTTTGTTCAGCTCATGGAAGATGAAAAATTTAACCTTTAGGATACATTTAGTATTTTGAGGATTAAATTTTGACTCTGTCTCAAAAATGGACAAAAAAGGCCGTTTTCGTTCAGCAACTAATTAAGGTTTAAAAATGACATGTCCCAGTTAAAAAAAATATTTACTTCAGCAGGAATAGTAAGCCTTTCAACCCTTTTGAGCAGAATACTCGGGTTTGTGAGGGATATGGTGATAGCTTCGTTTTTTGGTGCGGGGACAGCTGCGGATGCGTTCTTTGTTGCATTCAGAATACCAAATCTTTTCAGAAGGCTTCTTGCGGAAGGTTCCCTTACCACAGCTTATGTTCCAGTCTTTACATCGATTTTAAAAAAACAGGGGAAAGATGAAGCTTATATTTTTGCCGAATCATCTTTCAGATTTTTTTCAATATTTCTGTTTTTTTTCTGCCTTCTTGGCGCTTGTGCCTCGCCTGTGATAATAAAGCTTACGGCACCCGGTTTTTTTGAAATTCCGGGAAAAGCAGAACTTTCCATAGCTCTGACAAAAATTATGTTTTTTTACCTTTTCTTTATCTGCCTTGTTGCCCTGTGCATGGGGGTTTTAAACAGTCTCGAACATTTTTTCGCTCCGGCAATAGCGCCTGTTTTTTTAAATATTTCTATGATTTCTTCGGTTCTTTTGTTTGGTTCATACTTTGCTGAACCTGTTTATGCGCTTGCCTGGGGTGTTATTGCCGGTGGGCTTGTACAGCTTTTAATACAGTTTCCGTTTCTGCTCAAAAAAGGAATAAATCCTTTCAAAGGTATAAGGCTCTGGCACAAAGAAATAAAAAAAGTTGCAAAACTTATGGGGCCCACTGTTTTCGGAGCAGCAGTATATCAGATAAGCATACTTGTAAATACTATCCTTGCTTCATTTCTTCAGTCAGGAAGTGTTTCATATCTTTATTATTCAGACAGGCTTGTGCAGTTCCCGCTTGGAATATTTGGAATAACAGCAGGAATTGTAATTCTTCCGATTATGTCAGGGCAGGTTGAAGAAAAAAAATTTGATGAGCTTTCAAAAACACTTACCGAAGGCCTTTTATTTATAATGTTTATAACCTTTCCCGCAACTGTCGGGCTTGCTGTTCTCGGGATACCTGTGATAAGGCTCCTGTTTGAAAGAGGAGAGTTTACACCTCAGATGACAGTTTATACTTATTATGCTCTTTTATGCTATCTTCCAAGCCTTTTTGCCGCTTCCAACCTGAGGATTCTGATTTCATTCTTTTATTCCTTCAAGGATGCAAAAACACCGGTAAGGGCAGGAATAATTTCTTTTGTTATAAACATTATTGCTGCAATTGTTTTAATGAATTTTTTATCTTTTGCAGGTCTTGCTCTTGCTTTATCAATAGGAAGTATTGTAAATTTTGTAATTCTTTTTGTAAAAATTAAAACAAAAATAAAAGAGCCTGATATAAAGATTTTTTTCAGAAGAACTTTTTTTATTGCATTTGCGTCTGTATTAATGGGAACCGTTGTATATCTTGCAGATTTTTATCTTTCCAGATTCTCGGGAGGGTCAGGCATACTGCTTCTTATAAGGATTTTATTCACAATTATTTCAGGTCTTGTTGTATATTTTATAATTTCTATTCTTTTAAAACTTCCTGAAGTTGAGACTTTCAGACTTCTTTTAGGGAGAAAAAAATGAAATTTAAAACCTTTGCAATTTTTTTTCTGGTAATTTCCTTTCTTTATTTTTGCTATATCATTTTCAATGATCAGGGCTATCTTAAAGTCAAGGAGCTGGAGGCTTCCAAAAAAATACTTGAAGACAAAAACCATAAAATTGAAAATCAGATAGAGAATTTATCAAGAAAAGCTGTAAGGCTTAAAAACGATCCAAAATATATTGAACATATAATAAGAAATGAATTCAATATGGTAAAGGAAGATGAAATTGTTCTGTTTATAAAGGATACAAAAAGTGATGAAAAATCTGAATAAGAATAAAACATATATAAGCCTCTTAAAGCAAAACGGCTTAAAAGCCTATGCACAATATCTTGAAAATGGCGATAAAACCAGGCAATTGAAAATTTTGGAAGATTATATAAAAATTATTACAGAAGATAAAAATTCTGATCAGATTAAAGAAATAAGAAACAGATATTTAAAAAGATTTGAAAGGAAAAATGTTTGATGTCAATGATTCTGCCATTTAAAACAGCTCTTACAATTGCAGGCTCCGATTCATCCGGTGGTGCGGGTATTCAGGCTGACTTAAAGACTTTTCAGGCGAATATGGTTTTTGGAATGAGTGTAATAACTGCTGTCACAGTTCAAAATACAAAAGGTGTCACAAATGTTCAAAATATAGATCCAGAAATTGTCAGGGGGCAGATAGAAGACTTGTTTGAAGATATTAAAATTGATGCAGTAAAAATAGGAATGCTTTCAAGCTGCGGTATAATTGAAGCTGTAAAAGAAGGCCTTTCTGATAAAAATGTTGAATTC
>JBFWJK010000029.1:0-25386 GCA_050253255.1 Desulfobacteraceae bacterium
ATTAATTTTTTGATCAAAGGGCGGCTGCTTAATCCGCCCTTTAAAAAATTAATACAGCAAAAAAGCTTCCTTTCCTGATTCTCTTCCCAAAAATTTTATCAAATAACTTGAAAATTAATTTTTTTGTATTAGTGTTTTATACATTGAATCAAATCTATAAAAAATAAGCAGATTTTTATTAAGCAATGTCAATCCAAATGTTCTTTAAGAAAAATTCTGATTTATTTAAACCTGAATTCGGATCTGTTGTTTAAGACAGATTTTTTTCTTCGCCTGATCAGCAAGAGTAGAGTCAAAGCATAAAAAATTTAAAACTGCTGTATCATTCTGCAGCTGCTGAAATGTGAAGAATCAAATTCAGGCAAAAACACAATTCATTCTAACAACGGAGGTGTTAAAAATGTCAAAAATCGGTGAATTCTATCAGTCTGGTGATTGGAAAAACGAAAAACATGTTCCGGTAATAAAATGCAAAAATGAAACATCTGCTGATAAGGCTCTTGAAGTAACTGTTTCAATAGGAGATGAGATAGCACATCCGAATACAACAGAACACCACATAAGATGGATCAAGCTTTACTTCAAGCCTGAAGGTGAAAAATTCATTTATGAAATAGCATCCTTTGACTTCAATGCCCACGGAGAATCTGTCAAAGGTGCCAATGAAGGACCATGCTACAGCGAACCTTATGCTTCAGCAAAAGTAAAGCTCAAATCTTCAGGAAAACTTATTGCAGCTTCATACTGCAACATACACGGGCTATGGGAAAGCTCTTCAGACATAAAAGTTTCATAAATCATGTGATTCAGTCTGCCGTTTGTTATAAACGGCAGATTTTTACCCTGTCCAAGCCAGAAAAGCCGCATAAAAAAACCAATTCCAAAGCTTTGTTTATTCTTTTTTTATTTTTATCTTCTTTGTGATATAAAACTTCAGTTTGATAAACAGGAATTGAATTTACGGAGACCTTCATTGATAATCCAGGAAACAATAGTTGTTGAGGGGAAAGACGATGAGACAGCCGTTAAAAAGGCTGTTAAAGCAGAAATAATCACAACCTCTGGCTTTGGAATTAAAGAGTCTGTTTTTGAGCAGATAAAATGGGCAAATGAAAAAAACGGAGTTATAGTTTTTACTGATCCAGACTGGGCCGGCGAGAAAATAAGAGAAAGAATAAACAGAAAAATTCCAGGATGCAAAAATGCCTATCTTTCCCAGGATGAGGCGGACAGAAAAGGGAATATAGGAGTTGAAAACGCATCTCCTGAAAATATTATCGACGCCCTTTTAAAAGCAAAAACAATAATATCAGACAATATTTCAGACGAATTTTCCATGGAAGATCTTATTAAAGCAGGACTTTCCGGGGTTGAGCACTCAGCTGAAAAACGAAACAGAATTGGGAAAATTCTTAGAATCGGTTATGCAAATTCAAAAAAATTTCTTTCAAGGCTTAATCATTACAAGATTACCAGGGAAGAATTTAATAAGGCTTTAGATATCATCAGCACAAACAGTTGAAACAAGGCTTCATAACAAAAAAACCGGGGAAAATCCTTTCCCCGGCTACAAATCATCTTTTTTTAATAATGGACAGGTTAAAAACTGAATACAAGCGAGGCTCCGAATTCAGAAGCTTTTTCCATATAAAAATTCTTCCCGTAATCAAACACAAGACCAATATTCTTGTTAACAGGAATATTGAATCCACCCCTTGCCCTTAGAAGAAGGTTATCCCTTTTGAAATCATCTTCCTCAGGCTCGTCTTCTGTTGGAAACTTATCCACTTTTTCTCCAAGCTTTTCATCATAAAGATCATGATAGCCAAGACCTGCATCAATTCCTGCAAAGGGAATCACAGGAAACAGTCCGAAAAAGTGAAGAGGTCTTTCCCTGCTGCCGATTTCCGAAAGCTGGAATAAAAGACTCAGATAAATTTCGCCAGAAGAAGATTCTTCCGTGCCTCCGTATGCTGCACCGGCACCTGCTCTTAAAAAACGAAAGTTCTTATAAAATCTTAAATTCAGTTTATGTATATTTTCCAGATCTTCATAGTCAGAACCGGGCACTGAAAAAGCATATCCTATTTCAATAGAATTTTTCCGGGTAAAAACAGAAGACATTTCCTTAAGCCTTGTGAACTCCTGATCAGAAAAAAGATATGTTTTTTCTGTTTTTTTAAGCCCCGGCTCAAGTTTTATGGTTCCTGTTTTCTTTTCACCGGCAAATTCAACAGAATATGGGAGTTCTCCTTCACATTTCTCAATTATTCTTGGTTTACCAAGAGTCCAGGAAGAGCCTCCTATTTTAAGCAAAGCACCTGGTTTATTTGATGCAATAGTAATTTCAGGATATGGCTCAGGTTCAACTTTTATTACTTTTTCTTCCGAATTTCCAAGCATAAAGCTGCCTCTTTTATCGCAGTATCCCTGAACAGAAAGAATATACCTGTGCTCACCGGCAGGAAGAAAAATTTTATCGCCTGTTTTTACTATTTTACCGTTTATTTTAAGAAGAACATTGGAAAATTCGCAGTTTACTATAACATATTGTTCAAAAAGCCTTGAGCTTATGTCCTTCAGATCTTTTTCCTGAGCAATAAGTCTTTTCAAGGCAGATTTTTCTTTTATATCTCCGGAAAGAATAAGACATAAATTTTTGGCAAGTTCAATTTCAGACAGCCATTCGTTAACAGTCTCTTTTTTTGCTTTTTCATATGCAGGAAGATTTTTGGAATAATAATTTTTTGTTTTCTCCAGAAGATCGTTTGTATAGTTTACAAGATCTTTTCTGCACATTTTAAGACAGACCTTGCCGTTTCTGCTTTCCTGGCTGACAATTTTAGCGTTTACAAGAGTTAAATTAACCTTCTGGCTTGTAGATAAAGTTGTCTGGGAGTCAGAGTCTGACAAAAGCCAGCCCGAAATAAACGGGACTGTAAAAGAAGATGTTTTTTTACTTTTTTTAACCTCCACCTCACTTTGCACATCCACTGAAATCTGGGAAGCAAGAGCCTGCCTTGCTTCTTCCAGGGTGTCTCCGCAGGCCTCATAGCATTCACTGTCAAGCGCATAGGAATAAGATGAAATAAAAAAAACTGCAATAACTCCAAGCAAAAGCCTTATTAAACCAATTCTTGCCATACACCCTCCCCCTTTTTATTATAATTTTTTTATAAGTTAAACTAAATTGAGCTTTAATATTTTTAAATAAAAAATTTTCAATCTATAAAACTATTATATAAAATCCGGAAACTTCTGATTTGAAGGTTTTATCCGTACAAACCTGAAAACCGCAACATAAATGTCAGCTGAAATCAGTCAGAACCAGAATCATCTCCAAGGTTTTTAAGAGAACTTAAAAAAAGGCCGAGCCCGCCTACAGCAAGAACAATAATAGTTATAAGCTCAAATGAAGACATTGAGCGAAGTCTGAAATTAATGCTTGAAATAATTCCAAAAACAAGCATTATCAATGAAGCTGAGGAAAGAAGCCACCCCAGTATGTTTTTTGAGTTATAAAAAATGATTCCTATCCCGAAGATAAGAGGAATAAGAACCATACCTCCGGTCAGTCTGAACCCGCCAAACGAATAAAGCCTGTATCCCATATGAAATCCATGAGTCACCCTTACCGCATCAAGAAAAAGATATCCTCCTGCAACCATCATTACAAGTCCGGTCAAAAACCTTCCTGTTCCTCCTTTTGTCCCCCCTGCTCCCATAGCCGATATCTCCTTTCACAGATAAGCATTTCTTTAAACTTAACAGACATTTTAATCCTGAAACAAAAAAAGACCGCATCTGAAAAAAATATTCACATTCCTGCGCGTTAAAATCAATTTTCAGAAATTCATTTTAAAACCGTTGAACAAAACCCTTAATTTTTTCTGTATCAGCAACAAATGCGCCCTTGTCATTGATATTGTATACTTTTATACCTAAATCTTCATAAATTTTCTCAACTTTTTTTTGGGTCTTCTCATAATTTCTGAAACTTCCAGAAATAACGGCCAGGCCGGGTGAAGCCGCTTTTATGAAATCCCTGTTTAAAGAATGAACACTTCCATGGTGAGGAACCATGAAAATATCTGAGTTTTTGATAAATTCTTCATCCTTGTAGCAGTCCTGACCTTTTATATAAAGATCTCCTGTAAATAAAATTTTAACATTATTTATTTTAACAGAAGTTAATAAAGAATTATCGTTTTCATTATCAAAAAGTTCTTTTTGCTGTAAAAAGTCTATTGATCCTTTTCCCATATCAATTTTCTGAGGTTTCAGAACAATCCCCTTTTTTTCGGCGTTTGAAATCAGTTTTTTATAACCGCCTGAATTTTCGAGAGTATTATTGAATACGAATTTATTAATTTTAAATCTTTCCATTATATAAAAAAAACCGGAATAATGATCATAATCCCCATGGGTTGAAATACATACATCTATTGTCTTTATTTTATTTTTAAGCAGATATGGAGCAATTATATATCTCCCTGTATCAAAGTCGGAACCTGGAAAACCTCCGGAATCGACAAGAACGGTTTTTCCTCCCGGAAAAACAATCAAAGTGCTGTTACCTTTGCCAATATCAAAAAAAACAATTTTACCATGTTCATTAAAAAAACGTTTTTCAGTTTCAACAAAAACATCAGACATAATAAGGATAAGCACCACACAGGCAAAAGCCTTAAACATAAAATCAGGTTTTATCCTTAAAACAAAAATGTATGCCCCCCGGAAAATCACTATCAGAAAAAAATAAGTCAAAAAAAGTTCAAAACCAGAAATACCAATATTTATGTATGTAAACTTCAGCCCTGAAATTACCGAAATAAGTTCAACAAAGATATCTGCTGAAAAAGATGAAACAGAAAAAAAGAATTTTGACAGCTCCGGAAAAATATAAAAACTTAAAAGACCGGCAAAAGCAGATGGAAGAAGAACAAACGAAAAAAGGGGAATAAGAATAATGCCTGTAAAAACTCCTGTTAAAGGCAGAATGTTAAAAAAATAAAGTGCTGCGGGAGAAGTGCCGGCAACTGCAAAAACACTTGTCTTAAAAACAATTTTTATCCATTTGATAAATTTATTAAAAAGAGATGAATTTTTTTTAAAGTTCTCAGGAAAAGCCATAAAACCGGTAATTATCGAAAGGACAGCAAGAAAAGACAGAATAAAACCGATACTGAATAAATACTGAGGAGTAAGTGCAAGAATAAAAAATCCGCAGCAGAACAAAAGATTTAACGGATCATGATTCCTGTTCAGAAAAAAACCTGTACCCCCAAGAAGTGCCAGAACCAGGGCTCTTTGTGCAGAAGGCATAAGACCAGACAACAGAGCATAAAATAATGCTCCTGAAATTCCAGTTATAACCGAAGCTTTTTTAACCCAGCCCTGCCAGAGAAAAAAAGAAATCCTTGAAAAGACAAATCTTGACAAAATAAAGAAAAAGGAAAAAACCATTCCTATATGCAGCCCGGAAATAGCCATGAAATGCGATGCACCGGCATATGAAGCCATGTCCTTAAACTTCTGGCCAAGCCCCGTTCTGATACCGCAGGTCACAGCTTTTAAAAATTCGGCATTATCTTTTTCAGAGATATTTTTATCTATTACATCAGCAAAATCCTTTCTGACCCGCTCTATAAAAAAATCGAAAGACTTTTTTTTCCCACAAAAGTCAATTTTGCTGCCTGAAGCCCACATATGGCCGTAAAGTCCATTAAACCTCATATATGATTCATAATCAAAGCTTCCCGGATTTTTAAAATTCCTGAACGGCTTTATTCGGGCTGTAAAACCCAGGATATCGCCTGGTTCATAATTTTTTTGATTATTGTAAATGCTGAGGCTGAATTTCAAATTTTCTGATTCAAGATTTTTTTCGTCTATCGACAGAAGTTTCACTTCTGTTTTAAGTTTTGAACCAGACAGCTTTGGAAACCCTGTTGCAAGGGCAATGATTTTTCTTTTTTCGCCGCTGTAAAGGTTAAATTTTTCTGCTTTTGAATTATAGAATGTTTTCGAGACGGGAGTTATAAAAAGAATTCCCAGAAAATAAAAAAAAACAAGCGGAATGATAAGAGACTTTTTATTCTTCAGACAAAGGATAATCAAAGCAGAAAAAAGAATCAATACTGATATAAAAATATGTTCAAATGGGAAAGCCGTTTTTTCACCGGAAAAAATTCCAAGTCCAAAAAAAATAAAGATTGAAATAAACGGTCTTTTTACCATTTGATTCATATTTCAAAAACCTGAATTGATTAATCGCCCATATATTCCAATATGTACTAATTTAAAATCAAGCAAGATCTGAATTGTTCAGTTACAGACAGAAAATTTATTTTACTCTTTCAATATCAGCTCCAAGGGACTTTAATTTAAGTTCCATTCCTTCATATCCCCTGTCAAGGTGGTAGACTCTGTTTACAAAAGTTGTGTTTTCCGCTGCAAGCCCTGCAAGAACAAGGCATGCGCTGGCTCTTAAATCTGAAGCCATTACCGGAGCACCAGCAAGCTCTTTTACTCCTCTTACAACAGCTGTATTTGAGGACGGAAGATAAATATCCGCACCCATTCTCTGAAGTTCATTTACATGGATAAATCTGTTTTCAAAAATCGTTTCCTTGATTGTAGATACGCCTTCTGCTATCGACATAAGGGTAATAAACTGGGCCTGCATATCTGTGGGAAAGCCGGGATAAGGAGAGGTTTTTATATCAATGCTTTTAATCTTATCCGCTCCCCTGACTCTTATCCAGTCTTTGCCGGTTTCAACAAATGTGCCTGTGTCCCTTACCTTTGAAATTACTTCTCCAAGATGATCAGGCCTGCATTTTTTTATGAGAATATCTCCACGGGTAACTGCGGATGCAATCATGAAAGTGCCTGTTTCTATTCTGTCAGGAATAATTTCTGTTTCAACGGGCCTGAGGCTTTCGACTCCTTTTACCAGGATTTCCGAGGTTCCTGCTCCTTTTATATCTGCCCCCATAAGGTTCAGAACATCAGCAAGGGCCATTATTTCAGGTTCCATTGCAGCATTTCTTAAAATTGTCTCACCATCTGCAAGAGCGGCCGCCATCATCAGATTTTCAGTTCCTGTAACCGTAACTGTATCAAAATTTATTTCATTTCCCTTAAGCCTTCCGGATTTGGCATTGATATAACCGTGGGAAATATGGACATCGGCCCCAAGCTTTTGGAGACCGTCAATATGAAGGTTTACAGGTCTTGCACCTATGGCGCATCCACCCGGAAGAGAAACACATGCCTTTCCAAGCCTTGCCACAAGCGGGCCTAAGACAAGAATTGAAGCCCTCATTTTCCTAACTATTTCATAAGGAGCGAGATGGTTGTTAAGCCCTGAAGCATCAACTGAAACTGTTCCGTTGTTCATTTCTGTTCTGGCTCCAAGTTCTTCGGCAAGGAGAAGAATGCTCCTTACATCTACAAGATCAGGCACATTATGGAATACTGATCTCCCCTCGCAAAGAAGAGCCGAAGCAAGAATCGGAAGAGCGGCATTTTTTGCTCCGCTTATTTCAACTTCTCCGGAAAGTCTTTTTTTTCCTTTTATTTTAATTTTATCCATTAAATCAAGTCCTTAAAATATATTTAAATCCATCTGCATTCAAATTCAGGCATAACTGTGAAGCCCTGCCAGTACAAAATTCACTCCGAAATAAGTAAACATCACCGCAATAAAGCCTGCAATAGAAAGCCAGGCAATAGTTTTTCTGGTAAAATTTTTCATATATCTGGCGTGAAGAACAATTGCATACACAAACCAGGTTATAAGAGACCAGGTTTCCTTAGGGTCCCATGACCAGTATCTTCCCCAGGCACTGTCAGCCCAGACTGCTCCGGTTATTATGCCAAGGGAAAGAAAAAGAAATCCGAAAATTATCATTCTGTAATTTAATTCATCAAGGTTTTTCCACTTTTTTTCATCTTTTGTAAAAAGTATTAAAATGCTTGCGGCAAAAGACACCGCAAATCCTGCATAGCCAAAAAAACAGGTAATAACGTGAACTGTGAGCCAGTTGCTTCTTAATGCTGGAATAAGAGGAGTAATTGCGGAATCGGCCGCCGGAGAAAGCCCTGCATAAGCCATTGCAAGAAAAATAAGAGTGGTTGTTATTGACCCTACAACAGGGTTGTCAAATTTTTTATAAATAACTGCATAGACAAATGCTCCTGAAATAGAAAAAAAGACCAGAGACTCATAAAGATTCGATAGAGGGATTCGGCCAATCCCCATCTGATATGATTCAATCCACCTCAATATAAAACCTGCAACATTGGCTGAAAGTCCTGCAATTAGTAGAAAAAAGCCAAGCTGCACAATATTTTTCCTGCTGAAAACAGATCCTGATATGAAACACAATGCAGAAAATCCGTAAATAAAAGTCGCAACTGAAAGAATAAATGTATTTTCCATTTAATTAACTCCGTTTCATTGTGGCTTAGTGTTTAGATTCATTTTTTTCAAAGTACTCCTGAAAATCAGCTGTAAGCTCATCATTTAAATTTTTACCCTTGTTCGACCCTGCCGAACAAAACACCTTTGAACTGTTTTCATTCTGAGCTTCAATAATCAGGTAAAAGGAATTGTGCCTCATAAAAAAACTTACAAAAATTCCTGCAGAAAGAAAGAAAAACCCAAGGTAGACAATATAAACACCGGGGTCCTTGTTTACCTGAAGCGATGTATAGTACTTTGTTTTAAAATCATCGGGAACAAGGTAAAAATCACCTTTTCTGTGCTTGTCAAAGCCAGGGGCCGAAACAGGCAGAGCAACAGGTATTTCAGTATTGTCCTTCAAAATAAAACCGATAAAGGTTTCACCAAGATTCATTGCTGAAATCTGAAAATTGGGCCTGAAGGAAAAAAGAGTGAACTTTGTCCTGTTGTCAGGAAGAACTATAGTATCACCCTGAGCCATTTCATATTCACCTTTTTTTTCATCTGTCATTAAATCGTAGGCAGATATTTTAACTTTACCTTCAAGAACTCTGCCGTAGCCTGACTGAATAAATTTAATACCGTTATACTTCAGGGGACTGTTTACCTTGACAAGCCCGCCTGACTCGCCTTCTTTCCCCTTGTTAAAAATAATTTCGGATTCATAGGATTTCGGAGTATGGCTGTTGTCATATCTTTTAATTTCAAATGAAGAACATGTAACATCAAACCCAAGATCTATTTTACCTCTGTTTTTGAAAAGGGTAACAATACCTGAAGTTTCATTTTCAGGAATGTCAATCACACCTGAAAATCCACCCATTGATCCGGCAAGACCTCCGATAATCAAAAGAAGAAAGCCAAGATGGGCCACATATACTCCAAGTCTTGTATACCGTCCGTTTTCTGCAGTGCATGAAAATTTTTCTTCCTGCTCTGAAGAATATATTTTCATTCTTTTTGACTTTAAGAATTTTTCTGCAGTTTTTCTGGTATCTCCGATATTTCTGCTGACTAAAAATTCTTTTTTATTTTCAAAGGACTCTATCCTTGGGGCGGAAGGAGGAAGAGGTTTTTTTAAAACAATTTTAAAAACACCGGGAAGTCTTTCAAAGGAACAGCATATAATATTTATTCCAAGAACAATTATAAGAAGTACAAACCACCATGAATAATAAATATCAAAAAGTTCAAGTACTTCAAATGTTTTAACAACCCACAAAGGCTTTTCCTGAAGAAATCTCATCAGCCCTATTCTGTCAGGAAGAAAAGTTCCTGCAACAGATGCGGCTGCAATAACAGAAAACAAAAAAACAGTAAGCTTTAAAGATGCAAAAAAATTCCAGAGTCTTATTCCTGCTCTTTCAATTATATCGGGTCTTTTATTGTTGTTCAAAGGCCTCTCCTGTATGGGAATCATGGTTCTTGACAAATTTTAAAAGGGACATTATTGTTTCTCACAAATTAAACCCCACAGCTTTTTTAAGCAATTTCCATTTATAGTGCAAGAATTTAATCTTTCCAACCACTTTGACACTACCAGGGAGTTTTTATGATTGAAGCAAAAGAACTTACCAAATCTTTCGGACAGATAAACGCTGTAAAAAATGTCTCCTTCAATGTAAAAAAAGGTGACATTCTTGGTTTTCTGGGCCCAAACGGCGCAGGTAAATCAACAACAATGAGAATGCTCACAGGTTTTCTCGAGCCCGATTCGGGAGATGCCGTTATTGCAGGAAAATCTGTAAGAGAAAATCCCATAGAGGTCAAGTCAAGAATAGGTTATCTGTCAGAGACATCTCCGCTTTACTCTGAAATGACGGTAAGGGAGTTTCTTAATTTCTGCTGTGAAATAAGAGGGTTTACCGGTGCTAAAAAAACCTACACCGCTGAAAGAGCAATTGACAGATGTTTTCTTGACGGAGTAAAGAACCAGCAGATAAATACCCTGTCCAAGGGATACAGACAAAGGGTCTCTTTTGCCCAGAGCATTTTACACGACCCTGATTATCTGATTCTTGATGAACCAACAGACGGACTTGACCCCAACCAGAAGCGCGAAGTCCGTGAAATGATAAAATCAATGAGCAGGGAAAAGGCGATTATTCTTTCAACCCATATTCTTGAAGAAGCTTATGCAATATGCACAAGAGCAATAATTATTTCCGGAGGAGAAATAATTGCAGACGAAACTCCTGAAGCTCTTCTTGAAAAAGATCCAGATTTCGGAAGCCTTGATGTTGAGACAGACTTCATAAACGACCCTGAAAGCTTCAGACAGTCTCTGAATAAAATTTCAGACATAGATAAAATTGAAATAAAAAATACCGGTGAAAATTCTGATAAATCAGAATTTAAAATTTTTTTCGAAAAAAGCAAATACCCTTCAATCCCTGAACTGATCGGACAACTTGATCAAATTCTTGCCGGAAACGGACTAAGAATCAACTCAGTTTCAAAGGATAAGGGAGATCTTACAAAGGTTTTTCAGATACTGACAGGAAACGGGCTGACTACTCGTAAATGACCTGAAACCTAAATTTTTATCCAGTGTTAACTGAAAATTAACAGCATGAATAAAAGAGTTTTTAATGCAGAAAGCTTACAAACCTGCAAAAACTCAGATTTCGTTTTGCTGAAATATTTTTATATTAATCAGGGGGAAACATGAACCGCAGTTTAAATTCAGTAAAAGCCATTTTAAAAAGAGAGCTTTTAAGCTATTTCCATTCTCCGACAGCATATGTTGTCCTGGTGGTATTTCTGATACTTCAGGGATTTTTTACATTTTACGTGGGCGGATTTTATGAATCAGGTCAGGCCGAGCTTTCCCTGTTTTTCACCTGGCATCCCTGGATTTTTCTTTTTCTTGCCCCTTCAGTCACAATGAAACTTTTTTCAGATGAAAAAAGGACAGGCACAATAGAACTTCTAATGACTTTTCCGGTTACACCCGCAGAAATTGCTGCTGGAAAATTTCTTGCGGCATGGACTTTCATATCAATTGGAATTATTCTTACCCTGCCTGTTCCACTTACCGCCTTCTATCTTGGAAATCCTGATACCGGAGCGGTGATTTCAGGATATCTTGGAAGCATTCTCATGGCAGGTTCTCTGACTGCAATAGGATGCTTTTCATCATCAATTACAAAAAGTCAGGTGATTGCCTTTCTGACAGCTTCGTCCATTTCCCTTTTTCTAATTCTTGCTGGACACACCCCTGTAATTCAGGCAGTTTCAGGCATTGCCCCGGGATTTATTGTAAACTTTATTTCAGAAATGAGTATTTTAACCCATTTCAAGACACTGACAAAAGGCATCATTGATTTAAGGGATATTTTATACTTTCTTTCAATTATTATTTTCATGCTTTATCTCAACACATCTGTAATCAACTCAAACTCTAAATAAATGATCTTTTTTCGGAGGTTTAAAATGGATGCCAGAAACAAAAGGCTGCTTAAAAATTTTATTACTCTTATTATTTTTGCGTCAGTTCTCATACTTATAAATATTCTTGCCGGTGATTTGTCATTAAGATTTGATGCAACTGAAAACAATATCTACTCCCTTTCGGAAGCAACGCACAGGATAATAGACAGGACAGAAACCAAAATAACCCTCAAATATTTTAACAATGCTCCGGGCAGCACTGATATACCGGGTGAGTTCAAAGCCTATGCGAAAAGGATAGAAGACCTTCTCAGGGAATATTCCAGATATTCGAAGGGAAAAATTATTCTTGAAACAATAAGCCCTGAAACCGACTCAGAAGAAGAAGACACTGCAAAAGCTTTCGGACTTAAAGGAATTGAGCTTCCCGGAGGTGAAAATCTTTACATGGGTCTTGCCGCATTAAGCGGTGAAAAAGAGGAGGTGATTCCTTTCTTTGATCCGGATAATGAGCCAAAACTTGAATATGAGCTTACTTCAATTATATCAAGGCTCCAGTCAAAAAAGAAAAAAACAATAGGAATAGCTTCCTCTGTAGATATATTCGGCTCTCCGGGATTCCAGGGACAGCAGGCACCGAAATGGTATTTTACTGATGTTCTTGAAAAACAGTACGAAATTGAACAAATCGATCATAAGTCTGAATCAATCCCTGAAAATATTGACCTCCTGATTTTATTCCAGCCAAAAGATGACATGGAAAAAATAAACAACCTCGCTTTAAAATGGCTCGGGCAGGGCAAAAGGCTGATTATTTTTGCAGACCCTCTGTCGCTTCTTGATCCTCAGAGCAGAATGGCTCCATATTCATTCCCGTTAAAAGATGAAGCAGAAAAATTCGGGATCAGATTCAGCGGAACAACTGCTGTTGCAGACATAAACGGAGCAACAAGAATAATGGGAAGAAACAACAGGCCTGAACTGAACCCAGGCTGGCTTTCAGTTTATACTGAAGGAATGAATCAGGATAATATAATTTCTGCAAACCTTGAAAGTCTTTTGTTCCCCATTGCAGGAGGTATTGAGTTTGAAAAAAAGAAGGGATTTGATTACGAAAAGCTTGTATGGTCATCCCAAAAAGCATCTCTTATGGATCCTTCAATGCTTCAGTTCCAGGGAATGGACGCACTTAAAAACAATTTCAGTCCGGACAGCAAAGACTATGCTCTGGCACTTAAGATTTCTGGTAGTTTTTCAGATGAGAACAACTCTGAAGGAGTCCTGATTTTTATTTCTGACACAGATTTTTTATTTGATCAGTTCTATATGCAGAAACAAAATTTCCTTGGATTTGAAATGGCTAATATGTTCAATGACAACTTAAACTTTTTCCTCAACTGTGTCGAGCTTATGTGCGGGGACCCAGAACTCATAGAGATCCGCTCAAGACAGTCAACTCTCAGGCCTTTTACAAAGGTCAGGGAACTGGAAGACAGAGCCAAGGAAAAATGGCTTGAAAAAGAAAAAATACTTGCCAAAAAAGCTGAAGAAACAAAAGCAAAACTTGAAGCTCTTGAAGCGAAAAGAGCTGAAGGTCAGAATCTTGTTTTAAGCAGAGATCAGGAAGAAGAAATAAAAAAATTCAGAGAATAAAAAAAACAGATAGATGCCGATCTGAAAAAAGTCAGAAGACAGCTCAGAGCCGATATTGAGGAACTGGGTATAAAACTGAAAATGCTCAATATTCTTCTCATTCCGGGCATTATTGCAGTAATCGGCATAATAAGCGGCATCAGAAGAAAAAGAAACAACATGTAGATCAGGAGCATAAAAATGAACAGAAAAATAATACTTCTTTCATCGGTTTTTGCTGTTCTTCTTTCATTGGTCTTATTTAAGACATTGAACAATCATGAAACAAAAATCGAGCACCCGCCGTCTCCTTCATATGAAGATTTATCAAGGACTGCTTCAATTGAAATCAGCTCAGGAGATAAAAAAATCAAACTTTATCTTGAAGACAGCAAATGGAAAGTTGAAAACAGATTCGGCTTTAATGCTGATTTTAAAAAAATTTCCTCTCTGATAAAAGAACTTGAGTCAGCAGAAGTAATTCACTCCTATGACAGGACTGAAAAATTTATTGAGGAATTCGGGCTTGCCCAAAATGATAAAAACACAGATCAGATTTCACTGGCCCTTAAAGATCAAAATGGCACACCTCTTTTTCAGATATTGTTCGGGAAACAGAGAAAAAAAGGGGGAACATATTTTCTTATCCCAGGAAATGAAAAAATTTATCTTGCAAAAAATGAGGTTGATATTGACACTGATCCCACAAACTGGGTTTTAAAAGAGCTTCTTGATATTAAAGACCAAAAGATTGTCAAAGCTGCGGTTTTTGACTCCAGATCAAATAAGATACTTGAAATAAAAAGGTCTGATAAAAATTTTGAACCAGTTTTCCCCCAAAACATGAAAAGTTTTGACACATCAAAAATAAAGGATTTTTTCAGTTTTCCTGAGAATCTCAGCTTTTCAGAAATAGAAGAAGAGAAAAAGAACCGGAAGGAAGAATACAGATTTGAATTTACCCTCGAGAACAAAGGGGAAATAATAATTTCAGTTGTTAACAGAAAAAAAAGACTGATATCTGTAAAAACAGAAGATACCCTGGAATCAGAAATTAATTTCAGCAGAAAAATGGAAAATTATATTTTTGAAATTTCTGAGTTTGATTTTGAAAGTCTTTTGTTTTCACCTGAAGATTTGTTACCCGGAAATTGATTATTTTATGGGCGGTTTAAGAAAAATCAACTGACGGATCAGAGGTATTCAGCAAATAAATCCCGGTTTCAAATGAAGTAAAGAAACCGGGATTTTTTACATCACCTTCAATATACATCTTTTCTGCATAAGATTATAAAACCGTCTTCCTTTTTTGAGTAGACAACTCCTGTTTTGCAGTCAGCGCAAAGTTCCTTGAGCTTTTCTATGCCTGATACAGTTATAGTGCTCTTGCTGTTGATATATTCACTTATGAGAACTGTATCCTCATAAGTTATTCCATAGTCTCTTGCAAAGGGCATCAATGCATCCTCAAGAGCCGGAGTGTTTTCTATCGTATCTGAGATTTTTTCGAGTCTTTCCCTGAAAAGTTCCATTTCAGGGGCATTCTCAAGGATTTCATTGAAACTCATTTTTTCATTTTCCGCAGAATTCCTGTTTTTAGCTGATACCCCCCTTACAAATCTCAATATAACGGCAAGCACAATAAATATAACGGCAGCTGCTCCTGCATAATAATAAAGCTTTTTCTTTTTTTCTTTTTTCACAGCTTCATCTATTTTCTTTTGCCTGTTATCCTGCTCCTTTTTTATTTCCTCATTCATTTTAAGAACAAAGCTGTGATTTGGGAAATATTGGTTAAAGGCATCCAGGGCATCGACCCACTTAAAAGATTTCAGGTTTTTCCTGAAGTCTTCATAATTTTCAGATTGGTTAAAAAGAGTGTATACAGCCTGCTGTCTGGCATATTTTCTATTTTCCGTATCATTTGTCTTATCAAAAAAATGATAAATCCCGTCAATTTTTTCCAGGTCGTCTGTGATCTGCAGCAATGCAAAATTACTTACTTTTTCACCCAGAGATCCACTTTCAGAAACATTTTTTAAAAAATCCTTAGGAGATAAAATCAAAACCTTTTTCCAGAAATCATATTTGATTATTTTATCAATGTTATTTTTGGTAAAATCATTGAAATCCGGATATTTTAAAAGATTTTTTTCAATTTCCGCCGAAAATTCTCTTATATCTGAATCTTCAGTCATTTTTTCAAGTTCGGAAAAGTTATACTCAAAAGTCATTTCAGCATCAGTAAATTCCCGGGCAGATAAAAAAGAAAATGAAAGCAGACAAAAGCAAAGCACCAGTAAATATTTTCGCATTATACACCCTCCTTGAAATTACTTGTAAGCAAATCCTGCAACAAAATCAGACCTGGTTATAAACTACCATGGAAACGAAAACCAGAAATTTTTAAAATTTAATAAGCTTAATTTATATCATGTCAAAACAGTTTAATTTAAATTATCACATACAATCGGTGTTTTACAATTTTAAACAACTTTAAAACCTTTTTTTTAGACTTGACACACCCCCTGTGGAAGGATATTTTCAGTCTCATCATGAAAAGGGAATAAAAAATGAAATATACAGACTGCATTGCTTTTCTTCTTGCAAAGGCGAATCAGAAATCACAGAGCTTTTTGAAAAAAAAACTGCAGCCTTACGGGCTTACAGCTGTTCAGCACCTTATTCTTGAAGTGGTTGTTGAACACGAAGGACTCACTCCTGGTGAAATAAGCAAAAGGCTTGTCTCCGATAATGCTACTGTTTCAGGGGTTCTTGAAAGAATGGAAGAGCACGGCTGGATAACCAGAAAAAACGATCCAAATGACAAACGGGTTTCAAGAATATTCCCAGGCAAAAAAGTTGAGGAACTCAAGGAGGAAATTCTTCTTGAAAGAGAAAAAGCAAATGAAGAACTTCTGAAACATTATTCTGACGAGGAAAGAGTTATTTTAAAAAACATGCTCAATAAATTCCTTCAGAGCATAGAGTAATCATTTGATTCATGAGTTAATCAGTCTGTTGACAATTTTCCCAAGTTCTGAAATATAAAAAGGCTTTTTTATAAATCCGTTGAGTCCGTGTTCTTTAAGTTCTATAAAATCTTCTTCTCTCGAATATCCGGAGCTTAAAATTATTTTTGCATCCGGATCAAACTTTCTTATTGCGTAAAAACATTCCTTTCCGTTCATTTCAGGCATTATCATATCAAGAATAACCACATCTATTCTTCTTGAATTTTTTTTGTATACCTCATATCCTGTTCTGCCGTTTTCAGCTTCCAGGACATTGAAGCCTATTTCGGAGAGCATTGCACTTACAGTCGTCCTTACAATTTCCTCATCTTCCACAAGCAGAATTGTGCCGCTTCCTGTCAGTGCATCAAATGGTTCAGCTTTTTTATCACTTACAGGCTCTGAAGACTCAATCACAGGAAGATATATATGAAAAACTGTTCCTGTATTTTCCTCGCTGTAAAAGCTTATAATACCCTTATGTTCAGTAATTATTCCGTATGCTGTTGCAAGACCCAGCCCCGACCCCTGATCTTTGTCCTTTGTTGTAAAAAAAGGCTCAAAAATCCTTGCCTGATATTTTAAAGGGATTCCTTCCCCTTCATCGGAAACATTTATCAGTGCATAATAACCCGGAGAAAGATTTCCCGGAACCGTTCTAAGATAATTTTCATCAAGATAAAGCAGGCTTGTTTCAAACTGAAGAGTTCCGCCGTTTTTCATTGCAAATCCGGAATTTATCCCAAGATTCATAAAAACGTTCTGAAGCTGGGAAAGACTGCCGTTTACAAAAATATCGTCTCTGTCTTTTTCATATTTTATGCTTATTTTTCTATCAAGGGTATATTTTAAAATATCAATTGTATTTTCAACGGCTTCATTGATATTGACAGGTGAAAAAATAAGTTCTGTTTTTCTGCCAAATGAAAGAAGTTTTTCATTGAGCTCAGATGTCCTTAGTGCAGACATTTTTATAACTTCAATATATTTTGAAATCTCTTCAGGGGTCTGGGCTTTTTCCAGAAGCTCTATACCTCCGAAAATCCCTGAAAGCATATTGTTGTAATCATGGGCAATTCCTCCGGTAAGCTGTCCTATTGCCTCCATTTTTTCCGAATGCCTGAGCCTTTCCTTCAGTACATACTGTTCTGTAACATCTCTGAACACAAGAACAGCTCCTACAATATTACTGTTCTTGTCCTTAATCGGTGATGCGGAATCTGAAATATAATATTCATTACCGTCTTTTGAAAAAAGAATAGTGGAGTTTTTAAGTTCAATATTTTTGCCGGTTTCAATTGCTGCATAAACCGGATTATGGGCCTTTTCCGATGTAAAGGAATCTCGTATGTCAAAAACCTCAGAAATTTCATGACCTAAAGCATCTTCAAGCTTCCAGCCGGTCATTTTTTCTGCAACAGGATTCATTTTAGTAATTCTGAAATCAGTATCTGCGGCTATAACAGCATCACCTATTGAATCAAGAGTTATTCTCAAATCCTCTTCGCTTTTTCTTAACTTCTCCTGGGCAGTAATTCTTTCCGTAACATCTCTTATATATGTCTGAAGCCTGCCGTCACCTACTTTTTTTGTATTCATCTCTATAAATATTGGTGAACCGTCTTTTCTTTTTAAGGTTCTCTGGGTCAGAATCGTTTTACCGCTTAAAACAGAGTCAAAATCAAACGGTTTTTTTTCAACAACAGCATCTGAAAAAAGAAAAGAAATGTGATTCCCGAGAATCTCGTTTCTTGAATATCCGCTCATTTTACAGATGCTTGGATTGGCATCGATTATTATGCCTTTTTCATTTCCTATGAGTATGCCGTCTGCTGCCTGTTCGAACAGAAAAAGATATTTTTCAAGGTTTTCTTTGACTTTTTTTTCTGATTCCACCCTTTCACTGATATCCTCAACAATTCCCACACCTCCGCTAAGCTCCCCGAGACTGCTGAAAACAGGTGCAAAAACAATTCTCACAGGCATGACCTTATCTGAAGTTTCTGCCGCATAAACTATTTCAAGCTTTGAAACCAGACTTTTTTCAAGGGAATTTTTTACAGCTTCAGAAATTCTTTTATCTTTGAGCCCAATCATATTGAGACCGACAAGAACTTTTTTACGGCTTCCGATTATATCAGCGAAATTGTCATTTATTTCAGTTATTATGCCGTGATTATTGTAGTGAAGAATTCCAAGGGGAGAATTTTCAAAAATAAGTTTATATGTGCTTTCACTTTCCCTTAGTTTCTGCTGTGCAAGGATTTTATCTGTGACATCAGAACCTGCGGCATAAATGAAATTGTTATAAATCTGAGATTTCCATTCAATGTATTTATAAGTACCGTTTTTAGTCCTGTATCTGTTTACAAAGTTGAGCAATCTGCCTTCAGATTTAAGAATCTCCATTGCTTCAAGTGTTTTGGACTTATCATCTTCATGGACATAATTCAGATAAAGTGAGTTAACAAAATCTTTTTCCAAAAAATTAAGTGTTTTCTGCCAGGCCTTGTTTACCTTAAGAATCTTTCCGTCGAAATCTGCAATGCACAAAAGATCAAGGGAAACGTCAAAAAACTGGGCCAGCTCATAGTCACAATTTTTATCGAATGAAATTAATGAATTGAATTTATTTATAATTGATTTCACTGTTTTTTCATTTTGAGTTTTTAGTATTGAGTTTAAAAGTATCTAATACTACCAACTTTTTTTAATTTTTTAAATTTATATTTTCACATGAATTAAGTAATTTGGATTTATTGCCGCTGAAACAATATCAGTGAAAATTGTTTTTTTGAAAAAACAGAAATTAATTCAGCCATAATCTTTGTGATGTTAAGCTCTTGGTTTATTTCAGTCCAGCAGTATTCCAATGAAGCACCCTCCTTCATTTCCAAAACCTTCTCCGGAATACTCGGGTGATTCTTCCTGATTATCATCATCTGGTGTAAAGCTTATCACAAGACCGTCAAGAGAACATGCTCCGTCAAGGTCAAAACCTGCACTGCCGTATGTAGGATAAGGGTCGTAAACTGGATTTCCCCTGGAATCGGTTACTCTTCCGTCACCGATTATGTCCTTTATTTTTATGTAATTTATTTCATTCAGATCAAGTACTCCGGAAACAGCAAGAGGATGATTTTCAAGCTCAGCAAGGTCAAAACAGGTTCCATATCCTTTTCTGTATTTTCCCGCAAAATTTTTTATGTCTTCAGGATCTACGGTCCCATAGGAAGAAACAAATGAAGAAGTGTTGGAAAAAGTATCGAAACCGACAAAATCAATGCCGTTTGTTGACACAAAAACTTCTGCGAGCTCAAGAAACCTGTCAGAAAATGAATTCTCAAACACTGCAAAATCAAAACCTTCTTTGTCTTGAACCGGAGGAAAAAAACCCAGGGTAATTTCACCCCCTTCACCCAGAGAAACAATATCTGAGATTTCTCCGGAAGCAAACCCAAGAGCCTTTGACGGATCTTTCCATATTTCATCCAGATTTTTTCCCGGCATATAATCATAATAAGAATCTGCCCAGTTCAGGATTTTTTCATCATCATTTTTTACTGCAAGAGAACCGTTTGTTCCTGCTTCCGGATCAAACTCGCCCGCATGTGAAAAAAGACAAAAAAACAATAACAATATTAAACCTGATAAAATTTTTTTCATTTAAAACTCCGCCCTGATTCCGGATATAAAACTTCTTTCCGGCATCGGATAACAGGTATTTTCATATGCCGAATTATAATACTTTTCATTGAAAACATTTTTCACCTTCACAAAAAATGAAAAATTCTTAATTTTGTATCTCAATGAAATGTCTGCAGTATCATAGGCTGGTATATCTCTCAGCCTGCCGGAAATATCTGAACCCTGTTTCTTTGAGGAAAAATATGAATAATCAATATTTGCAAACAAATTTTCAAAAGCTTCATATTCAATAAAAACAAAATATTTCTGATCTGAGACAAGAGGTATTTCTTCTCCTGAATCTTCAAATTCAGCTTTAATGAGACTTACCCCTGCTGATGCAAAAAGATTTTTTAAAACATTGAACTTCAGGTTCAGATCCATCCCTTTTCTTATTGTTGAATCTTCGTAATTTTTATTGAATCTGCCTCCGTTTTCATCTTCTCCGTAATAAATTTCATCTTCTGTACTGAGATAGAAAACGGTTGCCTCAGCCTTGAAAAAAAAATTTGCGAAAAACCTCAGTCCGGCCTCATAGTTAAATGATGTCTGGGGACTCAGGCTTCCCGAGGAAAAGCCAAGCTCATCAATATTCGGATTTCTGTAGGATTTTGAAAAAAGGGTGAAAAACTCCAGCGGAAAATCAAAAGGAAGGTATGTAATACCAGCCTCTAAAGCATTGCTTGTATAGTTTTTACTTGAGACATCACCTTTTATTCCTCTTCCGTTTAAAAGCTCATCTTCACGGAATTTGGAACCTGACTCAGAATATCTGAGCCCGAAATTAACCCTGATCTTTTCCTTTTTCATAAAAGATGAAAAATAAATGTCTTTTGAATCAAGCTGACCGTTCTTTCTCAGTTTTTCTGTTTCAGAAGTCCTTACATAATCATCAAAAAACCAGTCAAAACCGGAAATAATGGAAAAATCCCCTATTTTTAAATCATGGGAAACCCTTAAATCCTTTGAAACAGTTGAAATTGAACTGAGCTGATCTTCTTCTTCAATAAACCGGGAATATCCCATAATATAATCATTGTCTTTATATGAATAAGTTCTTGAGATACTCAAACGTCCATACTTATAAAAATCTTTCTCAAAATTAAGACCTGCTTTTTTTCTTTGGGTTGAACCGCCGTCAAAAGGGAAGTCAGTTTTTTTTCTTTTATCTTCATCTGGATTGTAATCAATTGAAATACCGCCTGGCAGCCCGTATTTATCCTTTAAAACAAAGCCGTTCACACCGAATTTAACTGAATCCAGATAATTATTTTCATATTTGACAAGAGCATTTGATCTTTCATAGAAACTGTTTTCCCGGTAACCATCCGAATCATAAAAAACAGAGCTTAAGGCCAAAGACTGCAGCTTATCCTTATGGGAAAGAAAAACAGACTTTTCTGAGGTATCCCATGAACCGTAATTCAAACTCAGGACTGCCCTGTTTTTTTCAGGTGCAGTTGTTTTTATTTTAATTACTCCTGAAACTGCCCCCCCGCCGTTTAAAACTGCTCCGCTGCCCCTTATAATTTCAACCGATTCAATCAGGTGGGAGGGAATATCATTTAAATCAGCTCCTGACATGTCTGAAGAATTAACAATTTCACCATCAACAATTATTAAAACATTTGAGCCTGATGCTTCGCCCATGCCTCTTAAGTCTACAACAGAAAATTTATCTGAACCTGTATCAGATCTTATGGAAACTGAATTTTCCTTTTCAAGAAGGTTGAAAAGAGAAACATATCCTCTTCTTTCAATATCTTCTCTTGTAATAACAGTATTGAAACCTGATTTTTTGTCTGATTCAAACGAAGCCTTTTCCTCAACAACCACTTCATCAAGAAAAAGGCCCGGCTCTTTTGCAAAACAGGTCAGCGGAGCAAACAGAATCAAACATAAAAGTGAAAATTTAATTTTCATTTTTATCTCTTTTTAAGGAAACTGCTGCAATCACTGTTAAAAAAAGTCCTGCCATAAAAATAAATTTTTTGTCTGCACCGGAAGAAAGCCCGGAGATAAAACAGGAAACAAAAATATCACTGTCTGAATCGTCCGACGAACTTTTTCCGTTAAGATTGTCAATTGCAAAATATCCGGGGGTATTCATACCAAAAGCCCCGTTATCTGTAGAAGAAAGCAAAAATTTAAGTTTCTTGACACTCCCAAGAGATGACAGATTAACCCACTCCCATTCATCGACAATATAATCCTGCGAATCATCATCAGACCTGTAGTCTGCGAGATAAAAATGAACCTGGCCAGTTTTTTTCCCTGTACTGTCATATCCTTCAACAGTAAGCCTTAAATAATCCGGGTCTGCTCCTGAATCGCCGCCGAACTTCTTACAGAAAGCATCCCCCTCAAGCATTGAATAATAGGCATATGCAGTGTTTGTAATATAAAAGCCTGAAATTTCAGACTCTTCATCCAGACTTATAAAGTCTTCACTTCCAGGATAGGCAATGCAGTAAACATCACTTTTATTGTAACCGAATTTGGTTATTGCACTGTACTGATTGTCATATCCTTTTGTGTAGGTATCTCTGTGGGTTGACCAGGCAAAACCTGACCATGAAAACATTCCGCCTCCCCAGTCTGTTCCTTCATAGGAAAAAGTATAGTCTCCTGCAGCAAAATTTTTTACCTGAACAGACTCAAAGTGTTCATCATCTTTTTCAAAAAAAGATTCAAAAGTACAAACATCGAGTGAAAAGGCAGGTTTCAGTCCAAATACAAAAATACCGATCAGAACAAAAGCTAATTTTTTCATAATACTCTCCAGATTATTTTAATTATTTTTCTTTTTCATTTTAAATAAAATATACAAAAAAACAGGTGCTCCGCTTATTGCAGTGACAATCCCAACCGGAAGCTCTGCAGGAGCAATCACTACCCTTGAAAAAATATCGCAGACTGAAAGAAATGCCCCGCCGAGAAAAGCGCTTCCCAAAATTACGGTTTTCATTTCACACCCAGAAACGCTCCTTACAATATGTGGAATTATCAGTCCCACAAACCCGACAGGCCCGGCTATCCAGACAACTCCTGCGGTAATAAGTCCTGATGCAAAATATATGGTTCTTCTTACTTTTGAAGGATCAATTCCTCTCGATTTTGCAAGCCCGGCATCAAACCCCATTATGTTAAGTTCTTCAGATTTGGAAAAAACAAGCACAACACCTGAAACACAAATAAAAAAAAGCCAGATAAGATTGTCATATCCAATGACATCAAGGTTGCCCATAAACCATCTCTCCACTGCAACAAGTCTGTTTGGAGAGGCAAAATACTTTAAAAACATTATCAGTGAAGCTGAAAGAATGTTTAAGCTTACCCCAGCAAGAATTGTTGAATCAGAATCCGATTTGAATGCCCTGAAGGAAAAATCTATTATAAAAACAGCAAGAACTGCCCCTGCAAAAGAAGCTATCCCTGAAGGAATAAATCCGTTCATAATAATGATCGAAAATGATAAAAAGAGGGAACTTATCCCAGAAATTCCAAGAACATATGGTTCTGCAAGAGGATTTCTCAAAACCACCTGAAGACAGGCTCCGGTGACACCAAGACCTGCTCCGCACAAAAGGCCTGTTATAATCCTTGGGATTCTTTGATAAACAACAATAAGATAATCCGCACTTCCCGGATCAGAAAGTATGTTTGAAAATAAAATTTCAGATGCCCCAAAAAAGGGAGAGGCCAGGCCAGTTAAAAGAAAAACACAAAAATAGAGTAAAATATGAATTTTATTTTTCAAAGGGAGCATTAAATTATTCCTCTCCTTGTTTCCGGAAGAACTATTTTCATATTTTCCAAACCGGGATTATCTATAATGGAGATATTTTGACCATAGGCTTGCTTAAGATATTTTTCATTTATCACTTCAAGAGGAGTTCCCTGCTTAAGTATTTTCCCCTTTTCAAAAAGAATAATATAATCTGAAAAAAAAGAGGCCAGATTAATATTGTGTGTAGCGACAACAACTCCTTTCCCCTTATTTTTTATTTTTTTCAGAAGAGAAAAAATCTGTCCCTGACCTGAAATATCAAGACTTGATGAGGGTTCATCCAGTACAAGAAAGTCTGAGTCCTGAGCTATCACCGAAGCTATAAGCACCCTTTTTTTTTCACCCCCGGAAAGTGATGAAAAATTGCGGTTCATAAATTCCAGTGCGCCTGCCTGTTTCAGGGAATCAAGAACAATTTCTTTTTCATTTTTAAAATTATAATTTTTAGAGTTCCGGTGGGGATATCTTCCCATCATTGCTACATCAAAAACTTTATAATTTTCACCGCGGCCGCATTCCTGGGGAAGAAGAGCGCAAAGCTTTGCAAAATCGAGTGAATTTATTTTTTTTATATTTTTTTTATAAAGTGAGATTTCACCATTATATTCTGTTTCATGACGGGATATCAGTTTTAAAAAAGTCGACTTCCCGCTTCCGTTTGGCCCTATGACAGAAACAAGCATGTTTTTCCCGATAAAAATATCATCCGCCCTGAAAAGAAATTCATGGCCTTTATAATTGAATTCCAGATTTTTTATAAAAAACCCTTCAGTCATGATCAGTCCTTAAAATTTTTTTAAAAATTCCGGATGTTTCAATTATTCCCGGACCGGGAATCAGAAGCCTTTTGCCTGTCAGTATATGAATGTTTTCATCCTTAATAAAATTGTCAGGAAAAAGATTTTTCCACATGCTTTTTATTTCCTGCTTTTTTTCAGGAGAAAGCTTTTCACCAGGAAGAATATCGATAATTATTTCAGGCTTTCTTTTAAGAATTTCTTCTTTTGACACAATAAGATAATTTTTTTCAATATCTGAAAAAATATTATTCCCGCCTGAAAGATATAAAATTTCCGACAAAAAGCTCATCCTCCCCGCTGTTGAAATCTGCCTTGGAGAATCAGTTAAGCGTCCCACACATAAAAAAACCTTTTTAACCTCAATTTCTTTTTCAGGCTTTAATTCAGATTTTATTTTTTCTGCAAGATCAGCAGCTTCTTTTTCACAGGACAGCTTTTTCCCTATTTCCAAAATACCTGAATAAATTGTTTCAAGACTGTCCATATTTACCCTTAAAACCTCTATTCCGTATTTTTTTGAAAATTTTTCAAAAGATTCAAATTTGCCCTGTACAATTACAAGGTCAGGCGAAAGCTTCAGAATCTTTTCAAAGGATG
>JBFWJK010000030.1:0-24073 GCA_050253255.1 Desulfobacteraceae bacterium
TACGAGTTTCTGATGGACAGGCTGAGTGAGATAATAATTTCCGAAGCCCTTTCCATAACAGGAGGAAATATTTCAAAAGCCTCCAAACTTCTTGGAGTCTCCAGACCAACCCTTCATACAAAAATTGAAAAATTCAACATTGAAATTTAATCAAGGCATTTTTTTTGCTTAAATGAAAAGTGCCCCCTGCAGGATATCTCCTTCCCCAAAAATTAATAAATCCCCATTAATTATGCATTTATCCATGCAGGGGTGCATTTTTATGGCATTGAATTTGCAAATCATAAAATCAAACGATTTTTTCAATTTTGATCTTAAAAATGAAATTTATAAATTTAACATCAGGAGGCTTAAACATGATTAACACAAATTTACTTCTTGTTGATGACGAAGAAAGATTTCTTCAGACAACTTCAAACCTTATCAAAAAGCAGAGGCAGGATTTCGGAGTCATGACCGCTCCGGGAGGAAAGGAGTGTCTTGATATCATAAAAGAGAGCAATATAGATGTTGTTATTCTTGATGTTAAAATGCCGGGAATGGACGGGGTTGAAGTCTTGAGGGAGATCAAAAGGGAAAAGCCTCTCATAGAAGTGATAATGCTTACAGGACACTCCACAACAGAATCGGCAGTTGAAGGAATGAAGCTTGGAGCTTACGACTATCTTTTAAAACCCTGCGATATTGAAATCCTTATTGACAAAGTTCTTCTGGCAGACAAAAGAAAAAAGGATGCAGAAGAAAGAATAAGCCAGGTAAGAATAGAAAAGATCATAACCGAAAAAGGATTTTAGCCATACAACTCCTCAGGCACTGCTTTCCAGTGCCTGCCCCCTCTCTGTCAGAGGCATCCTGTTATCCTAATAACAGTTTCAGTTCAATAAGTTATAATTTCCCTGAAATCAGCCGTTCCCGTTCAGCGTTTCAATATTTATAATTTGCTTTTACTTAACATCACAGCAGCATGACTCATGTATCCTCCAAAAAATCTGATAACCGGTTACCTTTGGATTGAAGATAAATATTGTAAAAAATTTTTTTCGTGCCTGTAAAACACCTTGACAACACCCGGTCACCCATCTGCTTATTCACACAATAACATTTTGATATAATAACAAATACAAGCAAACCAAAAGATGGCATCTTCTTTGCTCTTACATAGCCAGTCAAAGTACGGCTTAACAAAAAAAGAGCAAGGAGGGATTGTGGAAGAACTCATAAACAGAAAAAAAATGGGAAAAATGATTTTCGCAAGAGTTGTAATGCTTCCAGTAAGCCTTCTCCTGCTTGTCTGTGCAGTGATAGTTTTTTATTTTGTTTCATATTCCGGAAAGGAAGTTGAAAACAAACTTATAAGAATTGCCGGTGATCACAGAGATATGATCGATTCCTTTTTAAATGAAAAATCAGGAATTTTAAAACTCATTGCAGAAAACCACACCTATGAAAACCTGAGCAGAAAAGATCATCTGTTAAAAGTCTTCAACAACCTTCAGTCCCAGTCCAGAGCATTTGTAGATATCGGAGTTTTTGACTCGGAAGGAAACCATGTTGCGTATGCCGGCCCCTTCAACCTGGAGGGAAAAAACTATGTCAATGAAAACTGGTTTCAGATGGTCAGACAAAACAATCTTTTCATTTCAGACGAATTCCTTGGGTTTAGACAGATACCTCACTTTGTAATAGCCGTAAAAAAGCAGGACGCTTCTCATGAATGGTATTTAAGAGCAACTATCGACACACATTTTTTCAACGCCCTTGTTGACAGCATAAGAATAGGAAGAACAGGACATGCCTATATAATAAACAGGGACGGCGTCCTCAAGACCATGGTTGGAAAAGACAGCAATACAGGAATAATAGACTACTTCAATTATATTGAAAAAAACAATGACAACACCCCTTCCTCTTTTTTCGGAGGAGGACTGTTTGACATGAAATTCATCTATTGCGCTGTTCCTCTCACAAAAACAAACTGGGCGCTTATTGTAAGACAGGAAACTCTTGATGCATACTTCCCCCTTTTCATGGCCGCCGCAGTTTCAGTTCTCATAATTTTTTCAGGCGGAACAATTGTTGTTGTAACCGGATTTATAATGGCTTCAAACATGGCAAACAGACTCAGAATTGCCAATGCCGAAAAAAAGGAAATGAAAACACAGCTTATAATAGCCGGAAAACTTGCAGAAGTCGGAGAAATGAGTACAGGAATAGCCCATGAAATAAACAATCCTCTCCAGATAATAAAATCCGAAACAGCAATGATGGATGAATGCATTAAGGATATAGAAAAAACTGACACCACAAAAATCAATGAAGAGCTTTTCACATTAAAGGACTGTCTTGATCAGATAAAACTCCAGGTAACAAGATGCGGAAAAATAACAAGGGGGCTTCTCACTTTTGCAAGAAAAAATGAAACAAGCCTCGAAGAATTTTCACTTGAGCAGATCATTCCTTCAATTGTTCATATGGTCGACGAAAAAGCAAGAGTGGAAAACGTTAAAATAATTCAGGAAATTGAAAAAGACCTCCCCTTGATGAAAAGCGATTCAGGCCAGATTCAGCAGGTTGTCCTGAATCTTTTAAACAACTCTATCTACGCATTAAAAGGCAGATCTGACGCACAGATAAGAATTTCAATCAAAAGAGAAAACAAAGATGCAGTCATAGTTTTTCAGGACAATGGATGCGGATTTAAAAAAGAAGAACTTGAAAAGGCATTTGTACCCTTCTTCACTACAAAACCTGTGGGGGAAGGAACAGGGCTTGGACTGAGCACGGTGTACGGAATTGTAAAAGGACTCGGAGGCGATATGACTCTCACAAGTGAATACGGACAGGGAGCACAGTTTGTAATAAGACTCCCTTTTGATTCAGAGAATATAAAAAATGAAAAATAAATATAAGGAGGAAAAATTTATGAAAACCGCAGAAAAAAAAATTTTAATTAATTAACAGGAGGCTTGAAACAATGGAAAAAATAAGAGTTCTTATGGTTGATGACGAAGCAAGATTTCGTGAAACGACCTCAAAACTTTTAAAGAAAAAAGGTTTTGAAGTTACCATGGCCCAGAGTGGAGAGGAAGCTCTTGATATTGTAAGAAAGCATCCTCAGGACGTTGTTATCCTTGACATAAAGATGGGAGGAATGGACGGACACCAGGCCCTTTTGAAAATCAAGGATATTGATTCAGAAATAAGGGTAATCATGCTGACCGGCCACGGTTCTGCCGATTCAGCTGAAAAAGCACTTAAAGACAAAGCTTTTGATTACCTTAACAAACCGTGTGATATTGATATTTTATCCATAAAAATCAGGGAAGCATATGCTGAAAGATACCATCTCGATAAAAAGAAAGAGAAAAAAGCATATGATGTAATGACATTTATTGAAAACTACTCCTCCGTTTCCATGAATGCCACAGTAAAAGAAGCAGTTACTATTCTGATGGAGTCTTTTAAACCCTCTATAACCGGCGAAGCTTTTATAGAGTCAGGGCACCGGTCAATAATAGTAATGGATGAAGCAAATGAACCCATTGGCCTTTTAACGATTTATGATCTTCTTCATGCAATAAGGCCTGCCTATCTTTCCGCCCCAAAACCTTCAATGGCTGACTCAGTTCAGTACTCAAGCATGTTCTGGGACGGACTTTTCACAATTCAGACAAAATCAATTGCAGGTAAAAAAGTTCATGAACTCATGTCTGAAACACCTCCTGCCATAGACAGAAACGCAAATCTCATGGAAGTGGCAGACCTTATCTTTACCAGCGGCAGAAGACGGGTGCTTGTAAAGGACAGGGGAAAGGTAATCGGAATAGTAAGAGAGCAGGATATCTTCTTTGCAATGGTAAACATTATCGTCTGAAAAGACTTTAATATACGAGGGGGTTAAAAATGGAAAAGACTAAGAAACAGAAAGTAACGGGATATGACAAGTATGTTGACTGGAAACTGTTTATCATCCCGGTGGTGTTATTGTTTGTGGTGCTGTTTATGCCTACTCCTTACGGAATGAAAGATGTCGGAACAGAGTATGCAGTGGGCCCAAAGGCAGTAATAGGCCACGTAACCCAGAAAGTTTTCAATACATCAATTTCAGATGCAGAGCAGTGGCAGCTTCTTGCCGCAAGAATGATGGAACAGAACATTCAGATGGGAGCAATGTCAAAGGCAAGATTTTTAAAAAGAGATATAAAATGGTGCAAGAAATACAATATAGATGCGGATGCTAAAAACCACCAGAAGGCAATAGAGTATATTAAGAACAATTTCACTGATGAATCGTATCTGGCTCTTACAACAGAGCTTCTTCAGCTGAGAAGAGATGTTTTAAAATATGAAAACCTTTCTGAAAAAGACAGGGCAGCTGCAGATAAAAGCGCATGGAAAATCAAGGTTGCAATCGCAACAACAATTTTTGTTGTATTCTGCTTTTTCACAGAATGCATTCCTCTTCCAGGTGTTGCTTTCTGCATAGGTCTTATTTTTGTCTTCACAAATGTAGTAACAAGAAGAGAAGTTGCAATGCTTTACTGGGATGACGCCTGCTGGTTTATCATGGGTAGCCTCATGTTCGCAGCCGCTTTTGTTAAAACAGGGGTTGATAAACGGGTCTGCCTTATGATGTTCAGAAAACTTGCAGTCCCAAACGTAAAATGGATCACACTTATATTTTTTCTTATAATTTCACCTCTTGCAGCTTTTATTTCTGACCATGCTCTTGCTGCAATGTTTCTTCCAATCGGTATTTTATTATATCAGAACAGCCTTACAGAAGAAGTGCCGCAGGACCCCGAACTTGCCAAAATGCTTATGATCGGTATTGCAATGGCATGTAACATAGGCGGATTCGGAGCCCCTTCAGGCGGTGCAAGAAACGTAATCATGATGACCTATCTTGAAGACATGTTCGGCTTTAACATCGGCTATTTTGAATGGGTAACCTATGCAATGCCTTTTGTAATTGTGATGATGCCTATCACATGGATTGTTCTTAACTGGAGATTCAAACCACAGGTTACTGATCTCGGACCTGCCATGGATCACCTTAAAAGTGAAATCGATAAAATGGGTGCATGGAACAAAAACCAGATCATGGCACTTGTTATTTTCGTAATCATGGTTTTCGGATGGTTCACAGAAAAAATATTCTACACTTCAGGAATTATTCCTGTACGACTTGGAATAGGTGTTATTGCTGTTGCAGGTGCCATAGCCTATCTGATGGCAGGAGTTGTAAACTGGAGAGACTATCAGGAAAAAGTCGACTGGGGTGTTGTATGGCTTTATGCAGGTGCTATCATTTTCGGCCGCACCCTTGATTCAACAGGCGCAGCCTACTGGATGGCAAGATCGGTAATTGAATTTCTGACACCTTTCGGAATGGAGAGCGGCACACCTCTTATGCTTGTAAACAACGGACTTACAGCCATAATGACAAACCTTATGGCAGACGGTCCTGCAGCTGCTGCAGTTGGTCCTATTTCACTGAACCTTGCAGCCCTTGCTCATCCTGGAACCACATTCCTTCCTTTTATGGCAATGAGTACTGCATGTGCATCATCATTTGCCTATGTACTTATCATTGGTACTCCTCCAAACGCAATTGTATACGCAAGCGGTTACCTTGAGCCAAAAGACTACATAAGAATCGGTGCCATCATGTGGGTTATAGCAAACATAGTTCTTGTTCTTCTTACCCTTGTTTACTGGGGAGCAAGAGGATTTGGATCACTTCCTGCTTTCTAATGGTTAAAATAATATAATTTTTTAAAAGGGCCTTTATTTTAAGGCCCTTAACAGGGGGACAAAATGGAAAATAAAAACAACTCAAAAAAAATGTTTTATTACAAGGACGGAAAACTCTGGTTCACCAAAAAAGCAGAAAAAAGATTTTTCTTTTTCATGACAGTTATAATGCTTGGGTCCGGAATCTACTATCTTGTTTCAAGTATTTGACCGCAAAGGATAAATATTTTTAAGGATAAAAAATGGTTAAGTTAACAATAAAGAAAAAAGCCTTTTTACTTATAACAATTATCATTGTTTCAATTGTATCCAGTTTTGCGTCATCATTTACACTGCATAAAAAGACTGATTCAATCGAAGCCTTTTCTGACAGGCTTGACCAGGCAAATCTGCTGATACTTGAGTGCAGAAGACAGGAAAAGAACTTCCTTTTAAGAGGTTTTGAGACTTATGGAACTGACAGTCTCAACTCCTATGAAAAATGGAAAAAAAACTACTCTGATCTCAGACTCATCCTTGAAGATATTAAAAACCGGAAAGCATACACAAACATTATAAAACAGATTTCAAAAGACTCATCCAGCTATTATGACTACTTTGAACAGTTTTCAACCGGAAAACAAAATGATTCTGAAAGCGGCCTTGTTTTAATGGCAAGACAGATTCAGGGCAGCATAAAACAGATCAAGGCAAGTGAGCAGAAAAAAAAATCTGTACTCAGAAAAAAAGCTGAATCAATCAATATCTTTTTTCTCTTCATATCTCTTGCAGCGGTTCTTCTCTTTACAGTTCTGCTGAACAAAAGTCTGATAAGCCCTGTGATATTTCTTTCTGAAACACTTGAGAACATTGCTTCCAAAGAGGGTGATCTTACAGCCAGACTTCAGGTAAAATCAGATGATGAAACCGGACAGCTGGCAAAATGGTTCAATATTTTCGCAGAAAAACTCAGGACAATAATTGCAGAAACAGCTTATACCAGCATGGATCTTGTAAGCTCTTCTTCAAAGCTGGAAAAAATTTCATCTCAGATAAACGAAATTTCCGAAACATCACTTTCAAGGACCGAAACACTTGCCGGCTCGGAACTTAAATTGTCATTAAACCTTGAAGCGACATTGAACGCTTCGGCAAAAGCATCATCAAACATTGATTCAATTGCATCTGCAACTGCTCAAATTGAAGAAATGATCAAAAAAATTGAAAAAACCAGCCTGGATGCAAAAAAAGTTGCAGAAGACGGAGCCTTTAAATCAAATTCAGCCTCAGAAAAAATGGAGGAGCTTGAAAATGCGGCAAAGGAAATTGAAAAGGTTGCCCAGACTGTTTCAGAAATTTCTGATCAGATAAATCTTCTGGCACTTAACGCTGCGATAGAAGCGGCAAGGGCAGGTGATGCCGGCAGAGGATTTGCTGTTGTCGCAAACGAAGTCAAGGATCTTGCAAAACAGACATCTGAAGCAACACTTGACATAAAAAATAAAAATATCTGGATTCAGGAAACAACCGTCCGGGCATTAACAGAGATAAAGGAATCAACAAAAATTATTGATAATGTAAAAACCCTTACAGACCACATTGCATCTCTTGTTCATGAACAGACAATTGCTGCAGGTTATACAAACAAAAATCTGTCGGATGCTCTGGACCAGACACTCAGTATAAACAGCAATATCCGTCAGGCTGCCCTGGCGGCAAAGAATACACTTGATGAAACTGAAAACATGAAGATCCAGGCAGAAAAAATCAGAGAAACAGCTTCTGAAATTGACAAAACTGCTGAGACAATTGCCTTTACCACATTTAAAATAAAAGAGCAGATATCAGTATTTAAAATATAATCAGCATGGGGGTGAAAAATGAATGAACTTACTATAAAAAACTATATTGACACGCTGTCATCAATGATAAAAAGTCCGGGGGGTTTTTTTGAAAATCTCCCGGGAAACATGAGCGTAAAACCGCCTTTTTTCTTTTTGTGCATATCCTGTATTCTTTCAGCATTTCTTTTTATTTTCTCCACTTCTGCCGCAGAATACAAAACTCTCACAGGTTCCATATATTTTATCAATGCAGTTGGAATGACAGTTATTACTGCTTTTTTTGCATTCGCTGCACTGCTCATAATAACTCCGGACAATGCAGACTATAAAAAGTGCTTTTCAATCTTTGCCTATTCAGCGGGAACAACAATAATCGGAGCCGGCATACCATTTTTCCTCTGGTTTGCTGAAGTATGGAAATGGTGGCTGATAGGCAAGGGACTCAAAAAGAACATCAAGCTCAACAACATTCAGACATTGCTTGTAATTTCCGTTTCAATCGGATCAGTTCTCTTTTTGTTTTCTTTATTCTCTCAGCTGTCGTCGGGATTGAAATAGGAAGAGACTTTAATGGCACATCTATTGCTTTAATCATGGGCAATAGAATTCTATCAAATACAAATAATTATCAGGGGGCGAGTATGAAAAACATAAAAACAAATTTTAAAAGATACAGGAGCAATTCCTTAAATTCTTTTGAAAAACCTGAAATCCTTATTGGAGGGGACGCAGTTTCATGCGAAACAATAGATGAAATTCAAAATATGGGAATGAACCCGATAAAATCTTCAGGTGCCAATATTGTTTCATTTTCTATTAATCTCTCCCCCAGCTGCATTATACTTGATTACAAAAATGCAAGTGATGCAATTGTTTCACTTGCAAAAATATTAAGGCTGAAGCCTTATGCAAAAATAATTGTTGCAGCAGAAACGCTTACTCTTTCAGATGCCATGGAAATAATAGATATGGGAGCTTTTGACTGCCTTATCAAACCCCTTGACTACAAGGAACTGGAGTGGAGAATTTCTGAAGGGATTTCAGAAAGTTTTTTTACTGATATTGAACTAAAACCCCATGAAACAAACAGCTTTATAAACGTTTAATTATAATATTGGGCTTTTTGTCTTCTGCCCTCCCCTGGCAGTTTTTTTTGTATATATTTTTTGTGAATATACGAAAAGCCCGTTATGCTTCCGGTCCTCTAAAAAATAACCTCACCCCAAAATTTGGGCCGGAAGCTTTTTTTATTAAAAAAGCTGCCATGAACAGAGATTCCGTACTTATATTAAATTTATCTAGAAACATTTTAAAGCAGTATACTGAAGAACAGTTCAAATTCGTTTCAACTGTTGTTTCATTTTGAATTGACTCTGCACAAAATCCTGATATTCTTTTTTCAAGAGCCAATTGACGAGATTTTCTGATTTGAGGAATGCCCCGGTAAATGTTTTCATTCTGCCGAAGCTTGTTTGATATGCGTCATGAAACAAGGTAAGCAATAACTCAAAAAAATCAGCGGGTTACTTATAATACACAATCAGCTGGAAAAAAATGGAACACTTGTATTTCAACAAACCCGAAACAAAACAAGGTGAAACATAATGAACCCATTTACCGATCCGCCCATTGCACAGGGCCTGTTCAGGGAAGGAACAAACATAAAAAGACTGCTGGATACATTAGATCATCCAGTTATAATACTTGACAATGATCTCAACGTTATTTTCTTCAATTCCCGAACAAGAACAATTTCAGACATCCCCCCTGAAAAAGCTGTTGGAATACCCTGCAGATATTTTCTGAAGAGCAGACACTGCAATCACGACTGCCCTCTTAAAAATTCAGAATTAAAAATTGAAAATAAAGTTATAGAAACTGATATCTTAAATTCCTACAGACAGATTGTTCCTGTAAAAATAATTTTTTCTGAAATATATGACGCCAATGGCAATAAACAGGGATATATCCTTTTGGTCAAAGAACCTGACAAGGGAAAAAATAAAATCAAAAATCAGGGAGAAGACTTAAGCTTTTCAAGCATAATCGGCAAAAGCCCGCAAATGGAAAAAGTGTACAGACTGCTTCCGGTTCTTGCCCAGAGCGACGCATCGATACTTATAACAGGCGAGACAGGAACAGGAAAGGATCTTCTTGCTGAAGAGCTTCACATGGCATCTGAAAGATCTGAAGGACCTTTCATAAAAGTAAACTGCGGAGCTCTTCCTGAAACACTTCTTGAAAGTGAATTGTTCGGTCACACCAAAGGAGCATTCACCGGAGCTGTTGAAAACAAGCCCGGGCGATTTAAACTGGCACATAACGGAACACTCTTTCTTACAGAAATCGGAGATCTTCCACTGACACTTCAGGTGAAACTTCTCACTTTTCTTGATGACAAAGTGGTGTATCCGCTGGGGAGCACTAAAGGGTTTCAGGCAAATGTAAGAATGATTGCCGCAACCCACAGAGACCTGGAACAGATGGTCAGTGAAGGGAGATTCAGACAGGATCTCCTTTTCAGACTGAATGTCGCAAGGCTGCATTTGCCTCCGCTGAGAGAAAGAGAGGATGATGTTTTCCTTCTTCTCAATCACTTTCTGAAAAAATTCAATGAAGCTCTGAATAAAAAGATATCCGGATTTACATCAGAGGCCAAGGCCACGCTTCTGGAGTATACTTATCCCGGAAATGTCAGGGAAGTAAGAAACATAATGGAATATGCTGCAAATGTATGCCAGGATTCCAAAATAACCCCGGCCGACCTTCCTGCATACATTCAGCACAGAGCAAAACACTCTTATGATCAGCCTTTCCGCACCACCGAAACACTGAACCATTATGAAACAAACAATGTAAACCAAAAAGAAACACAAGATGAAACACGCCATGATTTTTCATCTTTTCCTCAAATTGAAAAAAAACTTATCACAGATGCTCTTTTCAAGGCAGGAGGAAACAAATCCCGGGCAGCTGATATTCTGGGCTGGGGAAGAACAACACTCTGGAGAAAAATGAAAAAATACAAAATAGGTTAAAAAACATGATTGAAAAAATAATTATTCCCATATCAGGAAATGAAATTGCACCAAGATTCGATTTGGCAACAGAAGTGCTTATACTTTTCAAGGAAAAAGGAGAAGATAAGCCGGAAGAGAAAATAATTGTTCTTCCCCAGGCTTCTGCAGACAAACTCTGTCACATGATTTTGACAGAAGGGATTTCAACCCTTATATGCTGCGGAATAGAGGATGAATTTTATCAGTATCTCAACTGGAAGAAAATTAAAATTTTTGAAAACGTGGCAGGCTCTTTCAGAAAAGCGGCGGAAAAATTTTTTAACGATGAATTAAAAAGCGGGGATATCCTCCTCAAGAAAAAAAGAGAAGGAGTGGAAGTAAATGAAGAAAACCTTTATGAATAACCTTTTTTATTTTTTCAAAACTCCTCCGGAACACATCCGGCGGCCCTACAGATATGTCAGAATGAGAAGAAGCATTGCCTTTCTTTTCATGGTAATAACCATTGTCCCTCTGACAATAATGGCCGGTATAAACTACCACCAGTACAGGGAAAGCCTTAAAAAAGAGATCACAACACCGGTTTACAGCCTGGTCAACGACATAAGGTATGCCTTTGAAATTTTTATTGAGGAAAGACTTTCAACAATAAGATTTATTTCAAACGCATACACAGACGAAGAACTTAAAGACCCGGAAACTTTGAAAAAAATTTTTAGGGCATTGAAGCATGAATTTGACGGATTTGTCGACATCGGAATGATAAACAGCACAGGAATACTTGAAAGCTATGCAGGCCCATACGATCTTCTTGGAAAAGACTATTCTGAACAGGATTCATTCAAGGAAGTAAAAGTAAGAGGAAGCTACATAAGCGACGTGTTTCTCGGCTTCAGAAAATTTCCTCATATTATTTATGCAGTGGAAAGAATGACTGATGAAGGCAGGAACTGGTACTTAAGGGCAACAATAGATACAAAAAAATATGAAGAACTTGTAAACTCAATAGAACTCGGCCTTGAAAGCGATGCTTTTCTTGTAAACAAAGACAAAATTCTTCAGACGTCCTCGAGATACTACGGGAAAGTACTTGAAAAATGCACCCTTGATATTCCTGATGTAGTAAAAGGTACATTTGTAAAGGAACTCAAAGATCCTTACGGAAAGGAAGTCATTGCAGGATTCAGCAATGTTCACTCAGACTATGTTTTTGTCCTGGTCAAGCCCAAGTCTGTTATTTTAAAGTCCTGGTACACACTTAAAAGCGAAATGTTTTTTATACTCGGAGTCAGCATAGTAATAATAGTTATTGCCTCAATAAGACTCTCAAATCTTGTGACAAACAGAATAAAAACAGCTGATGAAAGAAGAGAAACAGCAATGAAGGAGCTCCAGCACACTCAGAAGCTATCCTCAATAGGCCGTCTTGCAGCAGGGGTTGCCCATGAAATAAACAACCCGCTTGCCATAATCAACGAAAAAGCCGGCCTTATGAAGGACATAATATCCTTTTCAAAAGATTTTGACCTGAAGGATGAGTTTTTAAAGCACAATGATTCAATCATAAACTCTGTGTCAAGGTGCCGCTCCATAACCCACAGACTTTTAGGTTTTGCCAGAAGATTTGACATCAATTTTGAAAAGCTTGACATAAATTCAATTGTTAAGGAAGTACTTGGATTCCTTGAAAAAGAAGCCTCATACAGACAAATTGAACTTGTGCTGGCTCTGAATTCTGAAATTCCTCAGGTTTTTTCAGACAAAGGGCAGGTTCAGCAGGTATTTCTTAATATTCTTACAAATGCCATGGCGGCTGTTGAAAACGGAGGAAAAATAGAAATCATTTCCTATTATTTAGCAGATCAGAAAATGATTGGAATAGACTTCAAAGACAACGGCTACGGAATGAGCGATGAAGTAAAAAAACATATTTTTGACCCGTTCTTCACCACAAAACGCGGACAGGGAACAGGTCTTGGACTTTCAATAACATATGGAATCGTAAAAAAACTTAAAGGAAAAATCAGTTTTGACAGCAGGGAAAACCAGGGCACAACATTTACAATTCTTCTACCCGAAGAAGAAACCTATGAATCCATGGCAGAGGAGGAATAATCTTGAGTAATAAAATTTTGCTTGTTGATGATGAACATGAATTTGTACAGACTTTGGCCCAGAGACTTAAACTCAGAGGATATGATGTTGTAACCGCCCTAAGCGGTGAAGAGTGTCTGGAAAAATTTTCTTCCAAACCTTTTGATCTCGTTGTTCTGGATCTTATGATGCCCGGAATGAGCGGACTTGAGGTTCTGGCAGGACTTAAAAGAGCTGAAAAATCAATTCCTGTCATTCTGCTCACCGGCCACGGGTCAACAAAGGAGGGAATGGAGGGAATGAAGCTTGGCGCAGCCGATTATCTCATGAAACCGCTTGACATTAATCAATTAACAGACAAAATGGAAGAAATCTTAAAATAAAAAACGGATATATTTATGAAAGCTTCAAAGGAAATAATTTTTTCTGAAAGAATTGCATCTTCTGTAAGCCATGAACTCAGAAACATTCTTGCAGTAATAAAGGAAAATTCCGGTCTTCTGCAGGATCTTGTGATGCTTGGGAAATATGACGACAGCTCAGGCAAGCTTAAAAAAATTACAGATACAATTTTAAGGCAGGTTGCTGTCGGAGAAGAAACAACAACCCACCTGAACAAGTTTGCTCATTTAAATGACAGGCAAAGCGAACTTTTCAGCTGCAAAGAAGAACTGGAAGAGCTATTAGGCCTTATAAAACGACCTCTTAAACAGAAAGGCCTGAATGTTGTTTTAAACTGTCCGGAAGACATAAAAATTGAAGCTTCAAGGTTTTTTTTCCAGATGACATCATATTTTATAATCAATGAAATCATTAATTCATCAGACTATGGTTCCGGACTTGAAATAAACTTTTCTGCTGGAAGCGGCACAAAAGAAATTGAATTCAAATCTCAGTCCGTTTCTCTTATTGATGCGGGAACTCTGGAAAATGAACTGAAAGAAAAACTGATCTTCATGAAAGCGCAGCTTGTAAAAAAAGAGGATACTCTTGTTCTGAATATTGCCTGAGACGGTACACCCAGCTTTTTACCAGCTGAACTCCACTGACTTTGGCACCAAATTTGCTTTATGCTTTATAAGTTGACACGATAAAAAAATTAATTAACCACGGGGAGGTATATAATGGCTATAATAAGCATATTCTCAGGCAAATATTCCGGAGCAGCGGAAATAGTAAAAAAACTGGAAGAAAACCACGGCTATAAAATTATAACAGACAGTGACGTTATTGAAGCTGCCTCAAAAAAATTCAATGAAAACAAAGACGCATATGAAAAAGCATTTTTCAATCCTCCTTCTGTTTTCAACAGCTTCACACGGGAAAAAGAAAAATCCATGGCAGAGCTAAAAGTTGCCATATCCGAACTTCTTGACGACAATCAGGTCTTTTACGGATTTTCAAGTCTTGTTATTCCAAGAAAAATCAACCATGTAGTTAAAATACTTACAATTGCGGATCAGCAGTACAGAATTCAGAATGCAGCCGCTCTTGGAATAAATGAAAAAAATGCAAAAAAAGAAATTTTTCAGGCAGATGAAAAAGCGGCTGAGTTTTCCCATCACATAAAAAATTCAGGCCCATGGAATCCGTCATTGTATGACATGGTAATTCCCATGGACAAAACTACAACAGAAAAAGCATACGAGCTTATTTTAAGCCAGCTCGGAAATCCTGTTCTCCAGTATTCCCAAGAGTCAAAAAAGCGCATCGAAGATTTCAGGCTCGAGACTAAAGTAGGGCTTGAGCTTTGCAGACAAGGCTTTGACGTTGAAGTCGATGCAGAAGGAAATGATGTTTCTCTTACAATCAACAAAAAAGTTCTTTTTCTTTCAAAACTTAAAAATGAACTTACAAATGCCGCAAAGACAATTGAAGGTGTAGCAAATGTAGAAACAAAGATTGGCCAGAACTTTTACAAGGCAGACATTCTGACAGACCAGAACTTTTCAAGACCCCATAAAGTTCTTCTTGTTGATGACGAAGTCGATTTTATTCAGACACTCTCAGAGCGCCTTGCAATAAGAGACATGCCGTCATTCCCTGTTTCAAGCGGAAGGGAAGCTCTTGAAATAATGGACAGAGATCATCCCGAAGTTATGGTTCTTGATCTTAAGATGCCTGGAATTGACGGATATGAAGTTTTGAGAAAAACCAAGGAAAAAAGCCCTGAAACTGAAATTATAATTCTTACAGGCCACGGAAATGAAACAGACAGAGAAAGATGCATGGAGCTTGGAGCTTTCGCATACCTTGAAAAACCGGCTGACATCGATCTTCTGACAAAAACAATGAAAGAAGCATACGAAAATATCCAGAAAAAAACCTCTCAGAATGAAACTTCAGCATAGTTAAATCAATAATCAGGGCAGGAAAGTCCTGCCCTGATTTACATAATTGGTCCGGCGACAAATCCGGAGAAACAGATTTTTATGCTATCATGCCGCCGTCGCATACAAGAAGAGAACCTGTTGTATATGATGCAGCATCTGAAACAAGATATAAAACCGCTCCTGCCATATCTTCGGGTTCTGCAACCCTTCCAAGGGGAATCTGAGAAACTATCATTCCCTTTAAATTTTCATCCTGTGTCAGTGCACTTGCAAATTTTGTATCTGTAAGCCCTGGAAGAAGAGCGTTGACCCTTATTTTATAAGGTGCAAGCTCCTTTGCAAATGCCTTTGTAAGAGCAATGAGAGCTGACTTTGAAACAGAATAAATCCCCTGAAAAGGTGCAGGACGGATTCCGTTTACAGAAGAAACATTTACTATACTTCCTCCGCCGTTTTCTTTCATGAGTTTTGCAAACTCAACTATTGTAAAAAAAGGACCTTTAAGGTTTACATCAAAAATCTTGTCCCAGGCCCATTCCTCTGCATCTATCATATTTCCGAAAAACGGATTTGCGGCTGCATTGTTTACCAGAATATCAAGAGTTCCGTATTTTTCCTTAACAGAGGCAACAAGAGCTTTTATCTGATCAATTTCTCCCATGTTGCAGGCCATTGATTCTGCATGTCCGCCTTTTTGCTTTATATCATTTTCAACTTTTTGAAGAGCATCTATTTTTCTGCTCACCAAAATTACCTTTGCACCGTTTTCGCTTAAACAATGTGCTATTGCTTCACCAATCCCCCTGCTTGCGCCAGTTATAAGAGCTGTTTTATTTTCAAGTGAAAATCCGGCCATTACGCCTCCTTTTTAGTTTTTACAATTTTGAGTTATCAATAATTGAATTTGAAACCTTTTCAAGAATATTCACAGCATGAATAAGCATCCCGAATCTTTTATCCTTTGTATATCCCAGAAAAAATCTCCTGTAGATCTGCTGGGCAATTACAGCCAGCCTGAAGGTTCCGAAACAAAGATAGAAATCAAAGTTATCCATGTTTCTGCCTGTTTTCTGACCGTACCTTTCAATCATTTCATTTCTTGTCAAAGCACCGTCAATATCTGTAGGCATGGTTTTTATCAGTTTGAATTCTTCAGGATCATTTCTGTCAACCCAGTATCCAAGTGAACTCCCAAGATCCATTAAAGGATCTCCGTATGTTGCCATTTCCCAGTCGAGAACACCTATTATTTTCATGGGATTGTCCTTATCAAGAACAACATTGTCAAACTTGTAGTCATTATGGATTATTGCAGGAGAATCGGTATCTGCAGGCTGCCTGTCATTAAGCCATTCCATGACTTTCTCAAATCCCGGGGCATCATCTGTTTTTGCATTTACATACCTTCTGCTCCACCCTTCAACCTGTCTTTTAACATACCCTTCAGGCTTTCCAAGAAAAGAGAGGTTGTTTTTTTCAACATCTATTGAATGAAGCTCAACATGAACATCCAGAAGTTTTTTACACAGATTCGAAGCATCTTCAGGGCTGAGATCAAGGCCTTCCGGAAGATCTTTTCTTAAAATTATTCCGGGAATTTTTTCCATGACATAAAAAGGACAGCCCATTACAGACTCATCTTCAGTGTACGCAAGAGGCGTGGGACAATACGGAAAAAGCGGCTTTAATGCGGTCAGGATCTTATGTTCCCTTCCCATGTCGTGGGCAGATTTTATATCCGCTCCCTTTGGAGGTCTTCTTAAAACCATCTCCCTTCCATTACACTCAATCAGGTAGGTAAGGTTTGAAAATCCCCCGGGAAACTGCTTTATATGAATATCTCCGGTTATTCCATCAACATTTTTTCTTAAAAACTCCCTGACCTTTTCATGGTCAAGTTCTTCTCCTTTTCTTACTTCGACTGCCTGATCTTCCATTTATGAACCCCCTTAATTTTTTTTCGGCTCAACAAGAACAAAGGACTCGACAAACCCGGTTACATATTCTGAAAATTCATCCGGTCCAACCTGCCTTGATTTATATTTCCATCTTTTGAGATACCAGTCCTGCTGCATTGATTTTATTATACTTGCTGTCAGAAAGTGGTCTCTTTTTTTAAAAACCCCTCCGGACTCACCAAGCTCTAGAATATCGACTATTACTTTTTCGGTATGGGCTTCCACTTCTCTAACCTCCTTAAGCTCTTTCTCGCTCAGGTTTCTTGCTTCCATAAACGTGAAAAAAAACCACGGCCTTGCAACTTCACTCAAAAATATATGTGCTTTTATTACAGACCTTAATTTTTCCAGAGGCTCAACAGCTGTTGCTTCAAAGGAATCAAGAACATTTTTCACCATTGTTCTTCCCTGCTTCTGAATTATGTGGAGCAGGTCCTCCTTGTTTTTAAAATAGGCGTAAAGGGCTCCCATGCTTAAATTCGCTTCCCTGCTCAAATCCCTCATGGTCATGGCCTGGAAACCCTTTTTTGAAGATATTGAAAATACAGCATTGAAAATTTTATAAAGATTTTCCACAGCCCTTTGTTCATTCTTTATCTTAATGCTGTCCTGGTTGTGCTGAAAAACCTCTCTGCAAAGGGTGTATTTTGAAGTATCAAATCTTTTTTTAAACTCTGCAAAATCAAAATCTTCCACTTTTTATTTCCTTTTTTAAAATACGGGGTTTAAGTTCATTTTAAACTCGATAGCTCAAAAAGAGCCTAAAATGAACAAAAAACTTGCCCCGCACGCTTTATAGACTACCTTACTACCTTTCCTTCATAGTTACGAAGCATTCTCTTTGCAAGGGACGACTTATGAACTTCGTCTGCTCCGTCATAAATTCTTGCAGCTCTTTCATGACGATAAAAATACGCAAGGATTGTATCGTCTGTCATTCCAAGCCCGCCGTGAACCTGAAGAGCTCTGTCAATTACGTTGTTCATGGTATTTGCAACAACAAATTTTATCATTGAAACGGCATCCCTTGCATTTGCAGCACCGTATTCATCTATCTGCCATGCGGCATTCAATGTAAGAAGCCTTGCTGCTTCAATTTCAGCAGCTGATTCTGCAACCCAGTTCTGAACTGTCTGTTTGGAGGCAAGTGTTTTTCCGTCAGCTGATATTATTCTCTTGTTTGCTCTCGAACACATGAGATCAAAAGATCTTCTGCATATTCCAAGCCACCTCATGCAGTGATGAATTCTTCCGGGCCCAAGTCTGTCCTGGGCTATCACAAAACCCTGGCCTTCAGGTCCTAAAAGGTTTTTCTGCGGTACCCTGCATGACTGGTATAAAATTTCTCCATGGCTTGCATAACCGCTTCCTTCATGCCCCATGACAGGAATATTCCTTACAAGGTTAAAACCTTTTGTATCTGTTGGAACAATTATCATGCTTGCCTGAAGATATCTTGGAGCATCAGGGTTTGTAACAGCCATCACTATTGCAAAATTTGACCCGTCAGCCGATGTTGTATACCATTTGTGACCGTTAATTATATAATCATCACCGTCTTTTACAGCTGTCGTTTCAAGCATTACAGGGTTTGAACCGGGCATATCGACTTCAGTCATGGAAAAACAGCTTCTTATGTCACCCTGAACAAGGGGCTTCAAATATTTTTCCTTCTGCTCCTCTGTACCGTATTTGTGAAGGATTTCCACGTTTCCTGCATCAGGCGCCTGACACCAGAAAACATAATGTCCAAGCGGAGAACGACCAAGAGCTTCAGAAACAAGCCCGTGCTCAAGCATGGAAAGCCCCATCCCTCCGCAATCCTCAGGAAAATTTGGTGCCCAGAGACCCATTTTTTTTACCATTGCCTGCTTTTCCTTTATAACAGGCTCCATTTCATTGAAATCTCCGGTTACAAACTCAGGCTCAAGCGGAATCAGCTCCTTGTCAATAAATTCGTTGATCGTACCAACTATTGTTTTAATCTTATCTGAAACTCTAAAATCCATTTACCACTCCTTTTATCTGTAGGTAATAAGGTCTTTGTCATTCTCAAGCTCAAGATGAGCCGCACTGTTAAACTCTCTCAATAAAAATCTGTTTGAATCTCTGTTGAAATCACCGTTTGAGCTGACAACAGAAACTGAACAGTTTCTTATTCCCCACCCTGTTTCCACTGCCTTGAAAGGATGAATACCAAGAGTATTTTCAAGAAGAACTGAAATAGCTCCTCCGGATGTAAAAACTGCTATCTTTGTTTTTCTTTCCGCTGACCGGGATACTTCTTCAAATGCCTTTAAAACTCTGTCTGAATATTTTTCATAGGTTTCAATTCCGTAATCCGAAAAATCACCGTTTATCCATTTTTCAACTACCCGTGAAAAAAACTGCTGAAAGACTTTTCTGTTTTTTGCAAGCTCTGCCAGATCGTAATTTCTGCCTTCTTTTCTCATGTAATAATCAAGGGCCGCATTTATAAGATCCATATGACTGTATTCATTAAAACCTTCGTTTATCTTAACTTCAGTGTCTTTCTGATCCATTGCGGCCAGAGCATGAACAGCTGTATGAATCTGACGGTCAAGGGAACCTGAAAAAACTTTGTCAAACTTTGTGTCTGTTTTTTTAAAAAAATTTCCAAGCAAATATGACTGCCTGATTCCGTTTTCAGAAAGCTCATCATAATCTGATTTTCCAAATGAAGCCTGTCCGTGACGTATAATATAAACAAGAGGCATAGATGTTCCTTTTCTTTAGACGGGAGAATTTAATAAAACTGCATCGCCTGATTTTTCCCCGCTTTTTAAAAAAGCTTAAACCTGTCTTATTTTTATGTCAATAAAAAACGAGCGAGCGTTCGATTTTTTTATTGATAATTTCCTCCCAATGTATAAAATAAAAATCAGGAATAATTTAAAACAAGGATAAACCATGAAAATACTTGTAACAGTCAAACCGGTTTTTGAAGAAATCCAGATGACTGATCCGGATATACTCAAAAGAAACTATCTTAAAAAAAATCCGGATCTCAATTTAAAAATAAACAGATTTGATGATCACGCACTTGAAGAGGCTCTTAAATTAAAGGAAAAGGACAGCTCTATCGAAGTTCATACCATTTCAGTCGGGACAAGAGACAGCCTTGAAATCCAGAAAAAAATAATTGGAAAAGGTGCTGATAAGGCATTTTTAATTGAAACAGAAACAAAAAATGCTGATGATCCGGATTTTGTTTCCAGTGAAATAAAAAATCTTTTCAATGAAAATGATTACAGCATGGTTTTCTGCGGAATGATGTCAGAAGATCTCATGAACGGAGTCACAGGACTTTTAGCGGCTTCAAAAGCAGGCATTCCCGCAGTTTCAGGAGTAACCTTTATTGAAGAAATAAATGACCAAACAATCATTGTCAAAAGAGAGCTTGAAGGCGGAACAGCTCAAAAAGCGGAACTTTCAATACCCTGCCTGCTTAATTTTCAGGCAGGAATAAACAGGCCCGGATACCCCAATGTAATGAGAATGCTTAAAGCTGATGACAGTAATGTTATTGTAAAGACTCCCCATAAGTCAGATATTGAAAGCCTGGTTCAGATAACAGACCTCAAACTTCCTTCAAAAACCAGAAAAGGAGAAATTCTTGAAGGGAGCGTTGAAGACAAGGCAAGGGCTTTTATTCAAATTTTGAAACAGAAAAAAATTCTTTAAGGAAAAAAATATGAGCAAAAAAATAATCCTGGTCTGCGACAGCCCGGCCAAAAGGTATGAACAGGCAGAAAAGCTTATAAATTTCGGACAGAACCTTTATTCTTATTTGAAAGATGAAATTCTTTTAATTGTGTTCAATGAAGACGACATTGAAAAATTCACCAGAAAAATTAATTTCTTTTCTGTTCTCAACATAAAGACCGGCTCAAAAATCACCGAATCTGCAGACATTGCATTCTGTATTGAAAAAGTACTCGAAAAAACCGACTTTTCATTCCTGTGTTTTGATTCCTCCATTAAGGCCCTTGAAGCGGCTTCATATACTGCAGGTAAGTTTGATGCTTCGATAATAACGAATGTTTTAAAAATCAAAGATAAAGACAGATTTTCCAGAATGATTTTCAGTTCAAGACTGGAAGCAGATGTATTAAACCAGAAAAAGAAAACGGTTTTAACAATTTCAGGCTCATCTTTTGACACAAATGACTCCACTTTTGCAGAAAAAAACATTGAAGAAATTGAAATAACTCCGGAAAATTCAGGCGTTAAAATTATTGAGACAATGTCAAGATCTGAAAGTTCATCTCTGGATAACGCCCAAATAATTCTATCTGCGGGAAGGGGCCTGAACTCCCCTGAAGAAATTGAAAAAGTATTTGAAATTTCAAGGCTTATTCCGGGATCAGCCGTTGGATGTTCAAGACCGCTTGTTGACCAGGGCCTTCTCGAATATCAGAGACAGGTCGGAATTACAGGAAGAACTGTTTCCCCGAAGGTATATGCATCATTTGGAATTTCAGGTTCTTCCCAGCATATTTTCGGAATGAAGGATTCCGAATTTGTAATTTCTGTCAACAATGATCCCCATTCATCCATTTTCAGTCATTCTGATGTCTGCATCGTGGAAGATGCTGTTTTATTTCTTGAAACTCTTAAGCAGGAAATTGAAAAATAAAATCCTGATTGACAAAAAAAGGAGAATATGTTTTATAATTCAGCAAAAGTTTTGCCTAGCCAAAACTTTTGTCTTTTCTAACAAAAAGATAAAAACCATTAAACTTTTTTTAAAGACTTATCTGCTTTTTTCAATTCTTAAATTTTAAAAATCAGATTTAATCTTCCTCCTTCCCGGTCAGATTATCCCCCTGACCGGGAACCCCTCCTTTTTCAAATACAGGCAAAGCATCTTTATTGATTGCATAGAACATTGTTCTGAAGTAATATCTCTAAATAAAACCTTGATACAAATTTTTAAATCAGGGAGAAAACATGAGTCTTAAAAAATATGCAGAAAATCTTGGACTTGAAGAAGAAGATTTCAGAGAGCTGACTCTTCTTTTTATTGAAACAACCCAAAAAGACCTTGAAAAACTTGACCAGTCAGTCAAAAACAACGATTTTAACATGGCAAGAGAAGCATCCCATTCCATTAAGGGCGCTTCCGGCAATCTCGGTTTTATGGATATATGGGAAGCAGCCACAAAATGTGAAAAAGCCTCGGCCGATGAATATTCTGAAATTATTACAGAAAATATTGAAATCATCAGATCTCTTACAGAAAAACTTTCAAAACTGATCTAAAATGAACGATAACTCAGGCTACAAAATACTTGCAGTGGACGACAGCCCGGTAAATCTGGGCATAATCAATTCTGTTCTTTCAAAAGAAGACTATATTGTATTCACAGCTGAAAACGGACCTGATGCAAGGAAAATAGCAGAAAAAGAAGCTCCAGACCTGATTCTCCTGGATATAATGATGCCAGGTGAAGACGGATTTGAAGTAATAAGGCAGCTTAAAACAAACCCCAAAACATCAGGAATTGCAGTGATTTTCCTTACAGGAGTAAGTGAAATCGACTCAAAGGTCAAAGGGTTTAATCTCGGAGCTGTTGACTATATCTTAAAGCCCTTTCATCCAAAGGAAGTGCTTGCAAGGGTACAGATCCATCTGAAACTTTCCGCCGCAACAAACTCACTTATCAAAGCCCAGGCCCAGAAACTGAAGCAGGTAAAAAAAGCACAGAAAGAACTTCTGATTCTTCCGGAAAGCCTGCCTGAGGCAAATTTCGGAGTCAGTTTCAACGCTCTACATGAAGCAGGGGGAGATTTCTACGATGTTCTTCCCATTTCAAAAAACATTTTCGGTTACTGCGTTGCCGATTTTTCAGGCCATGACATAAGCACAAGCTATCTTACAGCATCAATGAAAGCTCTTTTAAAGCAGAACTGCACTCATCTTTTTCAGCCTCAGGAAAGCATAAAAATGATAAATGAGGTTCTTGTCGAGATTCTTCCCGAAGGTAAGTACCTGACAAGTGTTTATGCAAGGCTGAACAGGAGAAGCAGGCAGCTTACAATAACAAGCGCTGCCCATCCTCCGGCTCTTTTTGTGCCTTTCCAGGGTGAGGCAAAATTTATAAAACTTGACGGAGACATTCTGGGAATGTTCAAAGACGCTGTTTTCGGGTCAAGAACAATAACGGTAAATAAAAATGACAGAATCTTTCTTTATTCCGACGGACTGATTGAAAAAGCCGGTTCGGTCTGGACAAAAGGACTTAATTCTCTGATAGAGTTTTCTGAAGAATCAAGAAAACATCATATCTCAAAAGCGCCCGAAGTTATAAAAAACCTTATGTTCGAAAGCGTCACCCCCCCGGAAGATGATGTTGTTATTATGGGAATTGAAGTTTAATCCTTAAATAAAGAGAGGATTAATGAACAAAGCACACTTTTTCAATTTTTCCAGAGATGACTCGAGAATCATAATTACAATGGATTCCAGACTGGAAAACGTTGACAAAGCAGCACTTATCACCAAAAATTTTCTTTATGAAAAAGGACTCAGACAGCTTTCTTTTTCTACATGCCTTGTTTTGCGCGAAGCTCTTACAAATGCTGTCAGACACGCAAACAAATACGATCTTACAAAAAAGATTTTTTATCTTGTTCAGGTTGGTGAAGATGAAATCAAAATAACAATTGAAGATCAGGGCCATGGGTTTGACTGGAAAAAAGCCCTTGAAAAAAAACATGATAATTCGCTGGATCACGGAAGAGGTTTTGAAATAATGAAAACTTATTTTACCTCTGTTGAATTTAATGAAAAAGGAACTATCATTTCATTAACAAAAAAATTTTAAAAATACAGTTTTTTTACTGTTTTAAATTTAAATTTCCCAAAATACGCAGGCGGACTTATGTTTAAAAAAGATTTTGATTTCAACAATATAATTTACCGTTCTGCAGATTTCTTAAGCCTTTCCAGGGAAACCCAGCTTTTTTTCAGACTTTTAAACCCCATCCCCGGAGACTCAATACTTTCAATAGGCGCAAACTCCCATGAAATTTTAAAGGCCTGTCTTGAAATAAATCTTGAT
>JBFWJK010000031.1:0-23998 GCA_050253255.1 Desulfobacteraceae bacterium
ATACCATCTTATACCGTATCCCCAGGATCTTCTTATATCACCAAATCCCACACTCTCATCTTTTGCAAAAACATCACCGGCATCATAAAAAAGAAGTCCCATAAGTCCGGCTTTTTTTACTATCGGGAAAATAAGTTCCAGGTTTGCCTGGATATATTTTTCACCTCCGACTTCGTTTCCTTCATCTGTCAGAACATAAATACCCTGCCAGTCATAACCTCTTACAGAATTCATACCGCCCAGATAGAATTTTTCATAATCAGGAAGAATTCCGTCTGAATTTTTCTGTACAAAACCACCTTCACCGTGGGCAAAAAACACAAGACTCCAGAACAGGGGCACATAAACTCCTGTTTCAGCAATATACTTGGTATATGAATAGTCCCCTCCAAGGAAACTCCCTGCATGCTCCACAGAAATTGAATGCTTCATACCTTCGGTCGGGTTGAACATTCTGTCCCTTGAATCGTATTTGAGGGCAACAGTTGTGGAGCTTTCAACATTGTCACCTTCAAGTTCAAGAATATCAGGATCAGTGGTATCTATGTTGTCAATTGTCGCAACTTCATATGTATATGACCAGTAAAGCCTGGTATAGTCAAAAACAGGATAGCTGAACCGAATCGAACCGCCTGTACTTTTCTTGTCATAATCGTCATATTCCCTTTCCCAGTTGTAGACATCAAATCCTGCAGAAAGAGGAATGTCAAAAAGCCAGGGTTCTGTAAAACTGAAGGTATACCTTGTTGCGCTTCCTGAGAACTCTCCTTTGAGATTTACGGTCTGTCCCTTCCCTCTGAAGTTTCTCTGGGTAACCGAAACAGTGGCAAAAAGATTGTCCACACTTGAATAACCTGCACCGAATGTAAACATTCCGGTTGTTTTTTCCTCAACATTTACGTGGATATCAACCTTGTCCTTTTCTCCCGAAGGAACAGTCTCAATATTTACGTTCTGAAAATAATCCATTCTGTAAAGATTCCTGACTCCTCTCTGAAGCCTAGATTTACTGTACAGTGTCTGTTCTCTGATGGGGAATTCTCTTCTTATGACCTTGTCTCTGGTTTTCGAGTTCCCTCCGATAATTATTTTATCGATATAGACCTGGTTATTTTTTTTGATATGGAAAGTTATATTTAAAATATTGTTTTCACGGTCTTTTTCAAGGTCAGGGAAAACATCAGCATTTGCATATCCCGCATCTGCGTAGATATCTGAAATCGATATTGAATCCTCCTGAAGAAACTGCCTGTTAAACAGTTCACCTTTTTTTGTCTTGATTGCCTTAAGTATTATTTCCTCCGCAACAATAAGATCTCCTTCTGCCCTGACTTCCCCTATTGTAAATTTCTCTCCTTCAAAAATTTTGAAAAGAAGCTTCACATTGTTGCCGTCAAAGGTGATTTCAGGATCTGAGACTCTTGCTTCCGCATATCCGGTGGTGTGATAAAACGCAAGAATTCTTCCAGCATCCTGCTGAATCTGATCTTTCTTGAATTCACCTGAGCCGGTAAGCCATGAGAAAAAACCTTTTTTTGAGCTTTCAATCTTTTTTTTGAGCTGTTTGTCAGTATAATCCTCATTACCTTCAAATACAATTTCACGAATAAATGTCTTGTCACCTTCAGATATTGTAAAAACAAGATCAGCTCTGTTGTGAGACAGCTCTTTAAGCTCATAACTGACTTCGCACTGGTGATAGTTTTTTTCCTTATAAAGTTCCTTTATTGCTTCAATATCTTTTTTCACTTCAAAAATATTAAGGATTGAACCGCTTTTCAGGGTTATATTCTCCCTGATTTTTTCGTTGTCGTAAGAATGATTCCCCTTGAACTGAATCTGCCTTATTGTGGGCTTTTCCTTTACATGGAAAATAACCTTTATTCCGTTTTCGGCTTCTTCACGGGTGACCCTGATATCGCCGAAATAACCCATGTTATAAATCCTGTCGAGATCATCGGAAAGATCACCGTCAGCATAAGCAGTTCCTTCTCTTGTATTTATGAGACGTTTTATCGCCTCATCCTCAATTCTTTCATTCCCTCTTATTTCGATTTCAGTGATCCTTACCTTGACAAACAAGGTACCGCCTATCTTTTTGGATATTTTATTAACTGACCCGAAAAGGTTTTCTATCCCTATAAACTTTTCACTGAATTCATAAATTCTGTTATCTTCAGCACTGCCAAGAACAGCTTCAAGCAGAAACTCATTGTTCCCTGTAACTTCAAATTTTCCCTTCACAAACCCTCTTGCACCCGACTCCTTTGCAAGCTCAAAAAGTTTTTCATTATCAAGGTCTTTAGACGAGCCTTCATAAAAAAACGGCTCACCGCCGGCTTTTCTTATTTCAGAACCAATAAGTTCAGGAATTTCACTGTTCAGATATCCGAAATCACTCCCTCCCTCAATTTCAAAAGGGAAAAGAACAACTCTGCTCTCCAGTGAATATGATGTAAAAGGAATACAAAACAAAATAAAAATTAATACAAATATATTTGATACACTAAACCGATACAAGTGAACCTTCCTTTAATGTTACCTGTTTATCCATAAGAGATGCCAGTTCCATATTATGGGTTACCACTATGAGCGTCATTCCAAGCTCCCTGTTCAGCTCCTCAAGCAGCATATGAACATCTGCACTGTTTTTTCTGTCAAGATTTCCTGTCGGCTCATCAGCAAGAAGGACAATCGGATCCATTATAAGAGCCCTTGCAAGAGCAACTCTTTGCTGCTCTCCTCCCGAAAGCTCAGTAACCTTATGTTTCATTCTGCTGTAAAGCCCGACTTTTTCCAGAAGCTTTTCAGCTTTTTTCAGGGAAGATTTCCTGTCTGCCCCACCTATCAAAGATGGCATCATTACATTTTCAACAGCATTGAATTCAGGCAGAAGATGATGAAACTGAAACATGAATCCTATTTTTCTGTTTCTTATTTCTGCAACTTTTTCATCGCCCAGAGAATAGATATCTTCACCCTCAATATAAATTTTTCCCTTATCAGGATGGTCAAGCCCCCCAAGCACATGAAGAAGAGTTGACTTTCCTATTCCCGAAGCTCCTGTCACTGCAATTTTTTCACCCTTGGTTACAGTAAAGTCAAGGTCTTTTAAAATATGCAGAACGGTTTCACCCGTTTTATAACTTTTTGAAATATTTTCAAGGACAATGCATCCTTCCTTATTCGCCATAGCGGATACCCTCCACAGGGTCAAGGTTTGCAGCTTTGGACGCGGGATAAACCGTTGCAAAAAAGCAGATTAAAAGAGCGCTCAGCGCTATTACTGCCACATCTGAAAATTCAAGATCAACAGGAAGGGTTGTAAAAGGATACGCATCAGGAAGCTTGATAAATTTATACCTGCTCAAAATTTCACACATGATCACCCCAAGGAAAACCCCGGTAAGTGTTCCTATTGAACCCACGAAAGTTCCCTGAATAACAAAAATTCTTTTTATGCTTTTCTTGGTTGCACCCATGGTTTTCATGATTGCAATTTCCTTGGTTTTTTCCATTACAAGCATAATCAGAGAACTTGCGATATTAAAGGCCGCAACAAGAATGATAAGAGTAAGAATTATAAACATTGCAGTTTTTTCAAGCTTGAGGGCGGAAAAAAGAGAATGATTTACCTCCATCCAGGTACGGGTAAAAAAACGTTCAGGGAAAAGTTCCCGTATTGTCCTTACAAGACTGTCTGCATCATAGACATCATTGATATAAACACCAATTCCAGTGACTTTTTTCCCCATCCCCAGAAGACCCTGAAGATTTTCAAGATTCATGTATGCAACAGCACTGTCGTACTCATAAAGACCACTCTCATATACACCGGCAACTTCCAGCTCGGTCATTTTAGGCATCACGCCCACAGGAGAAATTTTCCAGTCTGAAGTAAGGGCAAAAATGCTGTCACCTTTCTGAACTCCAAGACTGTCGGCAATCCCTTTTCCGATTATCACTGAATTTCTGCCTGATGAGGAATTTTTAAGAAGTCCTGACGCCTCTGAAGGATCAAAGCCCTTGACCAGCTGACGTTTTGATTCTGTATCGACTCCTCGTATGATTGTTCCTGTAAGGCCCCATCTCGATCTGAGCATGACCCTGCCTGAAAGGTATGGAAGAGCATCCGACACATTGCTCTGTTTTTTTATTTTACTGCAGACGTCCCTGTAATCTCCAAAGGAACCTGTTCTTGAATTTAAAATAAGATGAGGTTCCATTCCAAGAATTCTTTTTCTCAAATCCTTTTCTGCACCAGACATTACGGCAATAACAACAACAAGAGCCATAACGCCCAGACATACCCCTGCTACAGATAAAAAACCGACAAGGGAAATAAATCCCTGTTTCCTCTTTGCCCTCAGGTACCTGAGGGCTACGGAAAATTCAAAACCAAAATTTGGTTTAAACATTTTTATTCCCAAAAAATTATTGTTCAGAAGACGGTCTCATATGGGGGAACAAAATAACTTCCCTTATTGACGCAGCATTTGTAAAAAGCATTACAAGACGGTCAATACCAATACCCTCACCTGCTGTGGGCGGCATTCCGTATTCAAGAGCTTCCACATAGTCTGTGTCCATCATATGAGCCTCAAGATCCCCTTCATCTCTTTTTCTTACCTGATCAAGGAATCTTTCTCTCTGATCATCAGGGTCATTTAATTCCGAAAATCCATTGGCGATTTCTCTTCCGCCTATAAAAAGCTCGAATCTTTCTGTAAATTCTGGATTTTCATCATTTCGCCTTGATAAGGGAGACACTTCCACAGGATAGTCTGTGACAAAGGTGGGCTGGATAAGATTTGGTTCCACAAGAGTTTCAAAAAGCTTGGTAACAATTTTACCTGTTTTTTCTTTTTTGGTTATTGTCACACCTTTTTCTTCAGCAAACTTCAAAAGCCCTTCCTTGTCAGAAAGAAGAGATTTTTCCATGCCTGCAGTTTCGCACAGAGCATCGACAAGAGAAATTCTTTTCCAGGGACCTTTAAACGATATTTTTTCTCCCTGATATTCCACTTCAGCACTGTCACACACCTCTTGGGCAATTTTTATAAAAAGTTCTTCTGTAAGATCCATCAATTCCTTATAAGTTGCATAAGCCTGGTAAAATTCAAGCATTGTAAATTCGGGATTATGCCTTGTTGAAACGCCTTCGTTTCTGAAGTTTCTGTTTATCTCAAAAACCCTGTCAAATCCTCCGACAACAAGTCTTTTCAGATAAAGTTCAGGAGCGATCCTCAGATAAAGCTTCATATCAAGGGCATTGTGATGGGTTACAAAGGGAGTAGCCTCAGCGCCGCCTGCAATGGGCTGCATCATGGGGGTCTCAACCTCAAGAAATCTTTTTTCTGTTAAGAATTCTCTGATGGTCTGGACAATTTTTGCTCTTGTAACAAAAATATTTCTGACATCTTCGTTCATGATGAGATCGACATATCTTCTTCTGTATCTTTTTTCAGGGTCTTTAAGTCCGTGGAATTTCTCGGGCAAAGGCCTGAGAGATTTTGACAAAAGACTGAAGCTGTCAGCATAAATTGTCCACTCACCTGTCTTGGTCTGAAAAAGAGGCCCTGAAACACCTACAATGTCTCCTATATCCAGCTGTTTGAAAAGCGCGTACGAATCATCTCCGACCCTGTCTTTTGCCAGATAAGCCTGCATTCTCTGTCCGCTTCCATCTTTTATCCTTATAAATGAAGACTTTCCGAATTTATTGACAGCCATCATTCTTCCGGCAATGGTAAATTTAAGTCCTTCCTCACCAAGCTTTTCAGGACTTTGTTCAATTACCGAACGAATTTCCTCGACTGTATTTTCAACTTTAAAGCTGTTTGGATAAAGATTCACTCCTGAATCAGAAATCAGTTTATTTTTTTCTCTTCTCTGGTCGAGAAGGTCTTTTTTATCACTCATATGTTTCACCGTTATGATTCATGTTAAATATTATTAATCTGCCTTAGGTAACTTATTTCAAATGACACGTCAAGCCAGTTGACTTTATATGTCAGCAATGATTAAAAATCAAGGTTACCTTGAGTCCTTGACTATTTTGTCTGTTTTTAATCTGGATTCTGCCGCCGTTGAGTTCAACAAGTCTTGCAACAATTGAAAGCCCGAGCCCGCTCCCGTTTTTCTTTGTTGAAAAAAACGGATCAAACACTTTTTCAATTATTTCTTCATCTATGCCGCTTCCCGAATCCTCAACAATTATATAAACAGCATTTTTCAATGATTTAAGCTCTATGGAGATTTCTCCTCTCTCATTACAGGCCTGCGCTGCATTGATAAGAATATTCCATATTATCTGCCTGAAATGATCCGGATCAGCTTCAATCAAGGCTTCATCATCAAGACTTGAGGTAATTTCAATCCTGTTTTTTACATTCCGGTCTTCTGCAAAGATTTTCAGTAAATCCCTAACAGCAGGAGATGGAGCCATTCTTTTTTTATGCCCTCCCCCCGGTCTTGCAAAGTAGAGAAAATTATTAACCAGCTGATCAAGTCTTCCCGATTCTCTCAGGATTATGTTACCGAGCTTTTTTACGTCATCTTTTCTGTCTTTTTCAATATCTGATATCAAAAGCTGAATAGACCCTCTGAGTGATGCCATGGGGTTTTTAACCTCATGAGCAAAACCTGACGCAATTTCTCCTGCACTTGCAAGTCTCTCCACTCTTTTTACATACTCATCCATTTTTTTAAGATCTTCCCTTGCTCTTCTGACCTGAACAGACAAAATACTTGAAAGCCATGCAACTGCAAAAGAAGACAGAATAAAAATAAAAACCTGGAAAAATACTGCTGAACCGTCGTGGTCTGAATGTACTCCATCATCAAAAAAACATTCTATGACCCCGTAATAGTAAAGATCAGTCAAAAGGCCGTACTGAATACTCACAATGCCCGCAACCCAGAAAGGCCTGCCTCCGAACAAAATCGCAGATGAATAAAGGATAATCACAAGATAAAAAAACTGGAATACATTGCTGTATATGCCTGTAAAATAGATAAGAAAGGTAACAAGAAAGGTATCAACAATTATCTGAACCGCGGAAAAAAGAATTTTATTTTTTACAAAATTAAATATCAGTGAATAAAAAAGGGTCAGCACAATTATGAAAGCTGCAAAGAAATAAAGACCGAGCATCTGGCGGGAAACAGCATTTGTGCCGGAAAGGTAGAAATAATAAAATCCTGTAATAACAAGAATTGAAAACACAAGCCTGCAGAACATAAGCCACTTGAGCCGCAGGCTTAAATTAATCTCATAGGAATTAAAGTTTCTGATTTTATCTGTCAAATTACTTCCATAATTTTCAATTTCACCAAAACAGGCGGGTTTAAGCGCCTGTTTCTTTTATCAGGAAATACCTCCTGCCATCTGGAAAACCGGAAGATACATTGAAACTACAAGACCGCCGACAACAACACCAAGGAATACAAGCATGAAAGGCTCAATAAGAGAGGTAAGATTTTCAACAGCCTGGTCAACTTCCTCTTCATAGAAGTCAGCAATTTTGGCAAGCATGCTCTCAAGTGCTCCTGTCTGTTCACCCACAGAAATCATTGAGCATACCATGGTCGGGAATACACCGCTTTCCACAAGAGGTTCGGCCATGGTGCGGCCTTCAGAAATTGCATCTTTTACATCAAGAACAGACTCTTCAACGATTGCATTACCGGACGTCTTTGCAACAATGTCAAGGGCTTCCAGTATGGAAACACCTGAAGCAAGCATTGTTCCCATTGTTCTTGTAAAGTTTGCAACTGCAACTTTTTTTATAAGAATACCGACAACAGGAAATTTAAGCAGCATATCATCAATAAGATATTTACCTTTTACAGTTTTATATGTCCGTTTTATTATAAAAATAAGGGCGGCAATACCTCCGAGAATATACCATATGTTGCCCTGGACAAATTCACTCATGTTTATTACAAACTGTGTCGGAGCCGGAAGACTCTGCCCCATTTCGGCAAACATTTTCTGAAACACAGGAATAACAAATACCAGAATTACAGCCACAACAACAAGAGCAATTACTATTGTAACAAGGGGATAAGTCATTGCACCCTTAACCTGGGCTTTAAGCTTGGCTGCTTTTTCCATGTATGCAGAAACCCTTCTCAGGATTTCGTCAAGAATACCGCCTGCCTCACCTGCTGCAACCATATTTACAAAAAGGCTGTCAAAAATTTTAGGGTGCTTTTTCATTGCATTGGCAAGAGTGTCGCCGCCTTCAACAGAATCTTTTATGTTTTTCAAAACTTTTTTAAAAGTGGGATTGTCCTGCTGTGAGGAAAGAATATCGAGACACTGAACAACCGGTACTCCCGCATCAATCATGGTTGAGAACTGACGGCAGAAAACTATCACATCCTTTGTTTCAACCTTGGGCTGAAGAAATTCAATATTTTCAAAAAGATCTTTCGGCTTTGGCTTTACACTTTTAGGAGTAATTCTCTGTTTTAAAAGACGTGAACGGACGGCGTCTTCATTGGGCGCATCCATTTCACCCTTGATTGTTCTGTTTTTTCTGTTTTTACCTTTCCAGACGAATACAGGCATCAGCGACTCCTTGATTTAATCTTTGCTTATGATTTGTTATAACATAAAGAAAAGCCTAAGTTTGCCACAGGCTCAAGTCAGGTTTAATTATTATCTCTTGTCAGTTAAATTATGCTGTAAAAACGGGCATTAACTTTTAATTTTAAGTAGCACAGAATTTTACTTCTTGCAATTGTACTGTTAATAAGAAACTTAATTTTAAATACTTTATTATTTTAATTTAAAAAAATTAAGTATATCAAATTAAACTAAACAAAGACATTATTATAATAATCAGCTTAAAACCATCATTATTTTATTAGACCCAAAAGGTTTTAACCAGCCTTCAAGGAGCTTTTTATGGTCCAGGATATATTTTCAAGCCCGGCGCTTACAATCGGATTTGCTCTTGGTGCAGGCATTTTATCCCAGATAATTGCCTATCACTTAAAAATCCCGGGAATAGTAATTCTTTTATTTTCAGGTGTTGTTCTGGGACCTGATGTATCAGGTATAGTAAGACCCGAATCTCTTGGAAGGGGGCTTACTGTCATAACCGGATTTGCAGTTGCAGTGATTCTTTTTGAAGGCGGGATGAATTTGAAATTTTCAAGGCTCAGAAAAGAGCAGAGATCAATCCGCTTTCTTATTCTGTCCGGAATCATAATAACTGCAATTACAGGAAGTGCCGCTGCAAGATACATAATGGCCTGGCCCTGGCAGACCGCTGTAATGTTTGGAACCCTTGTGATTGTTACAGGGCCAACAGTCATAAATCCTCTTTTAAAACGAATCAAAGTAAAGCGCTCCATATCAACCCTTCTTGAGGCAGAAGGTGTTTTGATAGATTCAATTGGTGCTGTCATAGCAGTAGTCGCATTTGAAGCCGCAATGCAGAGTTTTTCAGGTTCCCCCGGAATATGGCTTCTTGAAATTCTTTCAAGAATAGGAGCCGGAGCCGCCTGCGGAACTGTTTCAGGATTTATATTTGTCTATATTTTCAAAAAAAAGAACCTCATTCCTGAAGGAATGGAAAATGTTTTCATTTTATGCATGCTGCTTTGCCTTTTCCAGACAACCAATGCATTTTTGTCAGAAAGCGGCCTTGCAGCCGTAACAGCCGCAGGGATTATTGTCGGAAACTACAGTACTCACGTTCTCCATGAGCTGACAGAATTCAAGGAGGAGATAACAGTCATGCTGATTGGAATGCTTTTCGTTCTCCTTGCTGCCGACGTCAGAATAGAGAATGTAGCAGATCTTGGAGTACCGGGAATTATAACAGTTCTTGTTCTTATGTTCATAATCAGACCCATTGCTGTATTTGCAGGCACTTACTTTTCAGGGTTAAAAATAAAAGAAAAAATTTTCATTTCATGGATCGGACCCAGGGGAATAGTGGCTGCCGCAGTGGCATCTCTTTTTGCCGCAGAAATGAAGCATGCGGGAATTGAAGGAGGAATTGAGCTTAGAGCACTTATATTTCTTGTAATAACTGTAACCGTCATCTGGGCTGGACTTACCGGAGAAGCAGCGGCATCCTTTCTCGGCCTCAAAAGGCCCTCTGGAATCGGGTGGGTTATTCTTGGAGCAAACGAAACAGCAAGAAGCATGGCAAAAATCCTGAAAGAATCAGGTCAGGAAGTTGTATGCATAGATTCAAACATTGACCATTGCAGGGAAGCTGAAAAGGACTGCACCAAAATAATATACGGAAACGGCCTTCAGTCCAGATATCTAAAGCGTGCAGAAATTGACATGAGACTCGGTGCAATTGCTCTTACTGCAAACGAGGAGGTCAATTATGTTTTCATTCAGAATGTTAAAACCAATGTAAAAAATATTGAACTTTACTCTGCAATGAAAAAAGACAGCAATTCCCTGACTGAAACAATGCTTTACAATTCAAGAACAAAGCTGATGTTTGGGAAACCACTTGATATTGATCTATGGTCTTCAAGATTCAAAAAACAGCAGGTAAGGCTTCAGATATGGAAATATTCTGAAGCAAATGAAATCAGAGTATCTGATTTTGCAGAAAATGCTCCGGAAATAATGTTTTTTGCAGCTCTTAACAAAAAGGGAAAAATTATCCCCTGCGGAAATGAAATGGCCGTAAGGGAAACAGACGAGCTGTTTTCTTTTGTTTTTGAAAGCGGGCTTGAAAAAGCAGTTGAATTTATGGAAAAATCAGGTTTTGAAAGAATGACAAAAGAAAAAGAGGAGCAGTTCTCGACATCAATGTGCTTTATCTGACGAGTGGGCACACACAGGAATTTTTTGTTCAGTCCTGATAAAGAATTCAGCATTCACTATACCTGAGCATTTTCAGGAGTAAATTTTAAATCTCACTGCAGGATGGCCAATAAATGAAATTAAGCTGCTGATAATTTCAATCTGGCTGAGTTCAAGCCTTTCTATTGATAATCATTTCTATTTGTGTGAATATAATCCGGTTTCATAAATCTTAAAAGCAGGAACTACAGTTGAACGCTAAACAGGAAATAACTCTTATTGCAACACACATAAATGCAGACCTTGACGGTGTTGCATCGATGCTTGCCGCACAAAAACTATATCCGGACGCAAAAATAGTGTTTCACCATGAGGGTGAGGGAATATTAAGACGCTTTTTCATCCAGTCCCTAAGCTATCTTTTCAATATGATTTCATTGAAAGAACTTGATAATTATAAAATAAAAAAGCTTGTAATAGTAGACACAAGGCAGAAGGCAAGACTTGGCGAAATTGCAGGTATTGCTGAAAGAGAAGGAATTTCCATCGACATATACGACCATCACGAAAGAACTGATTCTGACATAAGGGCTGATTTTGAGCTCTACGAAAAAACAGGTGCCACTGCAACGATACTTACCCAGCTCCTTATAGAAAAAAATATTGAAATAACCCCTGAAGAAGCAACCATTCTGAGTCTTGGAATTTATGAAGACACCAATTCTTTCACGTTCAGCTCCACAACAGGCAAAGACCTTAAAATCGCAGGCTATTTAAGGGACAGAGGAGCTGATACAGAGGTCATATCAAACATTCTTTCAAAGGAAATCTCTCCGGAACAGCTTTCACTTTTGAATGACATGGTTGAAAGTTCGATTTCATACAGAATCAACAATCTCAATATTGTGATATCGACTGTTTCAAGAGACACTTATATTCCTGATCTCGGGTTTCTGACACACAAGCTGAACAAAATGGAATCAAAGGACGCTGTTTTTGTTGCGGCAAGGATGGAAAGTAAAATTTTTGTAATTGGAAGAAGCAGCTCATCAGAACTTAATATAGGCCGTATTTTGAAGGCATTGAACGGAGGCGGACATCCTTTTGCGGGATCTGCTTCTGTTGGAGAAAAAACCCTTTCCCAGACAAGAGACCTTCTTCTCAGGGAAATCAGAAAGTACCTGAAATCAAATTTCAGGGCAAAAAATCTCATGTCTTCCCCTCCCCTTAAAATAATGACTGAAGATACCATAGACAATGCCTCCAGAATTCTTACAAAATACAATATCAATGCTCTTCTTGCAGTTGATGAAAAAGACATGCTCAAGGGTATAATTTCAAGACAGGTTGTTGAAAAGGCAAAATATCACAATATAATCAATGTTCCCGTAAAAGAATTCATGAGCACAGACTTCATGGAAGTGTCAGAGGATGCACCTGTATCTGAAATTGAAGAAAAAATAATTGGGAACAGACAGAGAATACTCCCTGTCAGAAATGAAAAAGGGGAACTCACAGGAGTTCTCACAAGAACAGACCTTCTTCATCACATAGTGAGCAACTTCAGGGAAGGCCCTTTCATAACAGATTCAAACCTTTATTCACTTTCTCCCGGCACAAGAAATATTTCCAGTATTTTAAAGGAAAGACTCCCCTCAAAAATTGTCAGTCTTTTGAGACATATCGGCAGGACTGCCGACAATTCCAATATCAACGCCTATGTTGTAGGCGGTTTTGTAAGAGATGTACTTCTCTATATAAGAAAAAATGAATTTGACATTGATATTGTAGTTGAAGGAAACGGAATTGATTTTGCCAGGGATCTTGCCTCATCACTCAATGCAAGAGTCAGCCCACACGAAAAATTCAAGACAGCAGTAGTATCTCTTGAGGACGGACTCAAAATAGATGTAGCAACGGCCAGAACAGAATTTTATTCATCACCAGGAGCACTGCCTGAAGTGGAAATGAGTTCACTGAAGCTTGATCTTTACAGAAGGGACTTTACAATAAACACCCTTGCCGTTCAGCTGAACACTCAAAAATACGGAACTCTGATAGACTATTTTTTCGCGCAGAAAGACTTAAAGGACAAGGTGATTCGGATAATACACAACCTTTCCTTTGTTGAAGATCCAACAAGAATTTTCCGTGCTGTCAGGTTTGAGCAGAGATTTAATTTCAAAATCGGCAAGTTTACTGAAAAACTCATTAAAAATGCAATAGATATGGAATTTTTCAAAAGGCTGAGCGGTCCAAGAGTATTTACAGAACTCAAATACATTCTCATGGAAGAAAACCCCCTTCCTGCTATCGAGAGGATTGCAAACTTCAACCTTTTTCCGGCAATTCACAGCGAGCTTGAATTTACGGACAGGAACCGTGAAATAATTGAATCTGCAAATAAGGTAATAAACTGGTTTTCTCTTAATGAGCCGGCAATCAGAACAGACAGATGGATGGTTTATTTTCTAGGACTTATTCATAATTTAAATCATGAGACAAAAAATTCCATATGCACAGACTTCAGACTTCCGCCCAGGCTTATGGAAATTTTTACAAAAGAAAGTTTTATTGCACAGCAGACAATAAAATGGATGAAAAAAAACAGAGAAATCAGAAACAGCGAAATATACCTGAAATTTTGTCATCTGAAGACAGAAACTCTTCTTTATCTTCTTTCAATAACAAATGATGAAAGAATAAAGCAGAATGTGGTTTTATTTTTTACAGAATTCAAAAAAACACAGATCCAGCTTAAAGGAGAGGATCTCAAAGCTCTCGGCTTCAAGCCGGGCCCGATATTCGGCCAGATACTTGAAAAAATTCTTCTGGAAAAACTTGACGGGAACATAAAATCTTTTAACGATGAGTTTGACTTTGCCAGAAGATATTTGTAAATCTCATTTAATTTTTTTTAAAACGATAATCAGGAATAAAAAATGAAGGAAACAAGAGTCTTAACAGGAATAACAACAACCGGAACCCCCCATCTGGGCAATTATGCAGGAGCTATTAAACCTGCTATAGAAGCGAGCAGGGACCTGCAGAATAAATCATTTTATTTTCTTGCGGATCTTCACGCTCTTATAAAAAATCAGAATCCGAAAGAAGTCCACAGGTCAAGCCTTGAAGTTGCCGCAACATGGCTTGCACTTGGCCTTGATACAGAAAATTCATATTTTTACAGACAGTCTGACATACCGGAAATTCCGGAACTTACATGGATATTAAGCTGTCTTACCGCCAAGGGACTTATGAACAGAGCACATGCATACAAGGCTGCTGTTGCAGAAAACATTGAACAAAAGGCAAAAGATCCGGACAAGGGTGTCACAATGGGCCTTTTCAGCTACCCTGTCCTTATGGCTGCAGATATACTGATGTTTAACGCTGATATTGTGCCGGTAGGAAAAGATCAGATCCAGCATCTTGAAATGGCAAGGGATATTGGAATGCGCTTCAACCATGTCTATAAAGAAATCTTTACCCTGCCCAAAGCTTCAACCGATGAAAACTCCGCTGTTCTCAAAGGGCTTGACGGAAGAAAAATGAGCAAAAGCTACAGCAATACAATTCCTCTTTTTGCTCCTGAAAAAAAACTAAGAAAACTGATTAACAAAATTACGACAAACTCACAGCCTCCTGAAGAACCTAAAGATACAAAGGACTGCACTCTTTTTGAAATATATTCGGCATTTGCCTCAAAAGACCAGATTAAGGAAATTGAGAAAAAATATGCTGAAGGCATAGGCTGGGGTGAAATGAAAACCACCTTATTCGAGCTTTTGAACGACCAGCTGAAAGATGCTAGAAAAGAGTATGAATACCTTGTAGAAAATCCTTCTGTTGTTGAAGAGACCTTAAAAAAAGGGGCTTTGAAGGCAAGAGAGGAAGCTGTGCCAATGCTTAAGAAAGTTAAGGAAGCCGTGGGGCTGAAAGCTCTTGTATGACAAATAAATTCTTTAACGCTTAAAGGCTTCAGAATTCGTTTTTAAAACCGATTAATATAAAAGCCTTGAAAAGGCTTTTATATTTTATCCTGAGCAAAAACTGCCAAAAAATAAGTTTTTGTTAAGCATTTATTTATGGCTATGAAAAGATTATTATATATGCTAAAAATTTGTATCTGAAACCAAACAGTAAAATAAAATATATGACGCATACTCCAGAAAACATTTTTGTTCCGGGAAAACCTATTGAAATAGTATTCAACATCGATTCCCTGTTTCCAGTGTCAAGAAATTCAATTATTTTTGATGCTGACTTCTCAAAAAAAGAGCTCATTGTCTCACAGACAACACCGAGAACAGGCAAATCATATACCTATGAAACCCTTCACATAACCACACTGAAAAACAATGACCAGAACCAGAAAATAAGACTTGGAATAAAATGCTCAATTATTGCTTTTCTTGACAGTTACAGACTCAACAGGGAAACAACTGAGCAGGCTCTTAAAATTTCTTATTCAGGCAAAATATCAGAAGTTAATATCAGGGCCGCTTTCAGGATAAAGCCGAACAATGTCTACTCAATAATGGCAAAAATTATTTTTAAAAATCAGGAATATGTTTCAGGGAAGCATTTCAAAATCTTTGATATCTCTCTTACAGGCATTGGGATTCTGATTCCAAACAACCTTGACAGAAGACAAAACCCCATGATTGAACTCGAGCCGAACGAATCAGGAAAGATAGGCATTATCATGAAGGGGCCTGGACCTGAAAAAGAGGTGCCTGACATAAAAAAAATATTCAACAAGTTAAAAATTGTAAGAATAAACAAAAAATTCAATCAGAGATATATTCTGATCGGATGCCAGTTCGCACCATGGGAAAGAAATCAGGAAGAAGACCTTGGAAAATTCATCCACCAGCTTCAGCTTTTTGAAATAAGACATCTTCAGAAATACTGATCAAAACACCAGAAACATTTGATTAAATGACAAAGTAAACAGCACCAGATATATTTAAAAAACCTGATGCTGTTTAATACCAGCCCTAATCTGTAAAAAATCAGGGATTAAATATCAGGATCTGCCGTCGTAAGAATCGTAATGGACAAAAGTGGACAATTCCTTTCTTTCCGGAGGCTTTGGATTCTGATCAGGATATCCCACAGGAATAAGGCTTACTACCTGAATATCATCAGGAATATTTAAAATCTTTTTCACTTTTTCATGATCAAAAAGACCTGTTATTACAGTCCCGAGACCATTGGCATGGGCGCAGAGACAAAAACTCTGTGTTGCAATTCCAAGATCATACATAAACCAGTCGCCAAGTATTGTAGGGGCCTCGTTATTATAAAAGCCGGACACATTTTTTTTTGCGCAGAATGCAAAAAGAAGCGGAGCAGAAACAATCGCCTTTACTGCAGGGTTTCTTCCAAAAAAGGCTTCCTGTATCTCCTTTCTTTTTTTTTCGTCCCTTAAAACTATTATTTCCCAGCATTGCGTATTTGCCCAGGACGGAGACCACCTTACAGCTTCAAGAAGCTTATTTTCCAGATCCTTGTCAACAGGTTTATCCAGAAATTTTCTCACAGACCTTCTTTCCTTTAACAGTTGAGAAAAATTATCCATTTTTCCTCCTTTTTTATTAAATCAGAAGCTTTCAATATATATGTCGAAATGACCTTTGTCAAAATCGGCTACTCCGGCATTCCCAATATGCGCCTGCCCCGGATTTACAATCATGGTATCCCCGATTTTACCAATTCCACCCGCTTCATGAATATGTCCTGAAAAACAGACCGCCGGAGAATTTTTTTCAATAAAAGACCTTATCACCCTGCTCCCTGTTTTCATTCCTGAATGGATTACATCGCATCCGCAGTCAAAAGGAGGCTGATGGGAAACAAAAACAAAAGGAAGATTTTTTTTGCCTTCAAGCTTTTTCTCAATATTTGAAACCATTTTTTTGTAATCAGATTCCAAAAATTCAGTCGGCGTGGAAAAAGGAGTTGTCAGCGAACCTTTAAGACCTGCAAATATGACACCATTAAATTCAACAACTTTTTCAGCTAAGTTTATTCCCATATCATCCAGGGGTTTTTCAGCCGATCTGTAATCACAGTTTCCTGTGACTGCGAATATATTTCCCTTAAAAACTCTTTTAAGCTCATGAATGCATTTTACTGTGTCAGATTCCTTTCCAAAATGGGTTATATCCCCGGAAAGTATAACAATATCAGCTGATTCAAGAAGTTTTCTGGACTTTTCAAAAATATAAAAATTACCGTGAATATCAGTGAATGATATTATCCTCATTTTTCACTCCGACAAATTTGAAGTTCCTGAAGCCCAATCTGGACTGAAAATCTGGATTTAGCTCATTTCCGCAAAAGACAAGTCAGGAAAAACACTTCCTGACTGACTTTAGATATTATCTGTTCAAATTACCGGAGCAAAGTAAAAAATTAAAAAATTTTTATGAATCCGACTTTCAAACTCAGCTTAAATTATCCGCCCATCCCTTGAAACAATTATAATTTTCATATCAATTTCCCTGCCGGATTTTTCAATACTCTGCCTCACAACATTTTCCATTCCTGAGCAGCACGGCACTTCCATCCTTGCAAGAGTAATCGACCTTATATTGTTCTTTGAAAAAATCAGCCTGAGCTTTTCAATATAGGCCTCAGTGTTGTCAAGCTTTGGACATCCGATCATAAGCTTTTTATCCTGAACTATTTCATCATGAAAATTTCTGAAGGAAGCAGAAACGCAGTCTGCAGCTACAACAAGATCAGAATTATCAAAAACATCTGATTCAGGTGAAATCAGGGATATCTGCACAGGCCAGTTTGAAATACTCCCTTTTCCCTGAAAAGGACTCATTGCAAGAGAAGGACACTTCGGCTTTTTATTCTGCTCAAGATGAGCCTTTACAGCCTCTTCATCAAACTCAGGAGCTTCTCTTTCTATTATTTCCAGGGCATTTTCAGAGCATCGTCCCATGCATGCACCAAGTCCGTCACATAAATTATCTGAAATAAGCTTTGCCTTTCCGTCTATAATTTTTATTGCTCCTTCAGCACAGTCTAAAACACAGTTTCCGCATCCATTGCACAAATCTTCGTTAATTTTTATTATTTTTCTTTTTACAAGCATGTTATTCTCCAGTATTAATTTTTTAATTTCTGTTTAACCGGTTCTTTTAAATTTCTCGGTTCCGGCTAAAGTATATCTTTTTGAATTTATTAATCTTTGATCTGGATCAAATCTGAAAAATAATTATGGAAAAAACACTTAAATCCACACTTATGTTCAAATCTTTCTCCAGCGGGCAGATTCAGGAGCTGACTAAAATATCCACACTCAAATCCTATGGCCACGGTCAAATGATTTTTTTTGACAACGATCCTGCCGACGGCCTTTATCTTGTAAAAAAGGGAAAGGTAAAAATATTTAAGATGTCTGACGAAGGCAAGGAACAGGTTCTTCATATTTTTTCCAGGGGAGAACCTTTTGGTGAAGCTGCGGTTTTTTCAGACACAGGATTTCCTGCAAATGCCCAGACAGTATCTAAATCAGAAATAATTTACATACCAAAAAACGAACTTCTAGAAATATTCAGAAAAGATCCCTCAACAGCCATGAACATGCTTGCAGTACTTTCTCTTAGACTTAAGGAATTTACAAGACTGATTGAAGACCTTACGCTTAAGGAACTGCCGGAAAGACTTGCTTCATACATACTCAACCAGGAAAAAGCCCAGGGCGAAAAAAACAGAATAATTCTTGAATTCTCAAAGGGACAGCTTTCTAAAATTCTTGGAACTACCCAGGAAACTCTTTCCAGAACGCTTGGTAAGTTTTCAAGAGCAGGGCTTATTGAAGTCGATAAAAGAGAAATTATTGTATTAAACAAAATGCTTCTTTCAGATATTTCAACAGGAATAGAAAATCTTAAAAACATAGATATATGACCATAATTTTTATACAATTTCAGAATAAGAAAAACCTGAAACTGTTTTTGTGATTGACCAAAAACTTTTATTTTGATTAGGTTAAATTATATTTCAGATATAAAAACAAAATTTTTTAACAGACTAAAAGGTAGGATATGAACAATAACTATTTCTGGTTTAAAGTCCTTATACAGACTCTTGCCATACTTGTAACTGCTGCATTTTTTAAAGGAATTATTGTTGACAATATAATTGCGGCTTTTTTTGCAGCCCTGATCCTTGGTTTTCTGAATGCTGTTTTAAGACCGCTTCTTATTTTCTTTACCCTTCCGCTTACCCTTCTCTCTCTTGGTTTTTTCATTTTCATAATCAATGCGGTAATACTGAAGCTTACCGCTTTCTTCATCCCGGGTTTTACAGTGCAGGGATTTTTCACCTCAATATTCGGAGCTCTCTTTATAAGTATTGTAAGTTTTATTCTCAATATCTTAACTTTCAAGGATCATTCAATTGAAGTGATCGATTTAAAAAAAAGAAACGGCAATTTCTGGGAATAAAATAATTAATGGATGAAATTTTTACCATAAATCTTATTACAGAACCTGATTTCCAGAGACTCAACAACTTTCTCATGAAAGGGGTTGAATCTCTGTCTGAAAAAAACTACAAGCCTGCCCTGGTCATTCCTGTACTTACAAAAGAAATTAGATTTGATTTTAATGAAGCCGGTAATCCGGTAAAAGTTTCACTCGTTCTTGACCAAAACTCTCTTTTTATAAAATGGAAAGACAAAAAAAAACAGCTTGCATCAATATCTCCGCTTCCCTCAAAAGAAAAACTCAATTATTTAAAGGACTGCTTCAGAGATGAACTTTCCAACGCATCTCCGGAACTTTTAAGGATCCAGAATCTGGAAATAAAAAAAAGCCTTGAAAAAGCAAAAAAACAGGCAAGAAATGAAATTGAACAGATTGAAAAACAACTGGACTTAAGAAAAAGAGAACTTCAGGAGTATATGATCAAAGCAGAAACGGATCCGCTGACCGGTCTTTTCAACAGAAGAGCCTATACGAGACAGCTTAATTCCGCACTTCGTGATCTCAGGAAAAAGAACAGAGTTTTCTGTCTTTTATATCTTGATCTTGATCATTTTAAAACCATAAACGACACATACGGGCACAGTTTTGGAGATAAGGTTCTCAAAGCAATGGCAATGAATATGCAAAACTGCGTCAGAGAAAAAACGGATCTTGCCTTCAGAATCGGCGGAGACGAATTTGCAATTATTCTTTTTTCCGATGAAACAGCAGCTTTAAGGGCTGCAAAAAAAATTATTAACGGGATTCAGCAGGGAACAAGTATTGGTTATACAAAAGCCGACAAAAAAGACACTCCTGATGTAATAATAAAAAGGGCTGATATGGCATTGTATTTTTCCAAGGATCAGGGACGTGCATCAATAGCATGTGCCGTGAAATCTCAAAAAACAGAAGATCCCTCTGCATCATCACTGGAAATTGTATACAATGGAAAAAGTCAAGCTCCTTCTTAACGGACTTGTCAGGGATCAGAGCACTCAAATTCTTACAAAGAGCAAGATCAGGGCTGTTGCGTCAAGACTCGGATTTTCTGAATCAAAATCAAACATGATTCTGCTTGCAGCCAGCGAGATAATGACCAATCAGCTCAAATTTTCAATAGGGGCAGGCATTATTCAGATCTGGGAACATAAAGAGCCGAACCATTGTCTTGACATCTTCGGGTACGATATGGGCCCCGGAATTAAAAATATATCAAAGGCAATGACCGACGGATTTTCTACATCAAACACACTTGGACACGGTCTTGGTACGATAATGAGATCTTCTGATCTTTTTGAAATTTATTCAAAACCTGAAAAAAAAGATAAAAAAGATATCTGGAGCGGTACAGCTGTCTGGTGCAGATTTTATCCCCAGTCAAAACCGCCTTTGCAGACCGGGCCAAAAATCGGTGTTTTTATAAGGGCTCTTAACGATGACATTTACAATGGAGATTTTATTACTTTTGAATTTCATGATAATAATCTTGTATGGCTTCATATTGACGGATTGGGCCACGGTAAAAATGCTCATGTAAGCGGCGAGATTGCAGATAAAATCGCCATCTCAAAGCTTTATCCTGAAGAAATAATTGCTGTGCTTAATAAAAATCTATACGGTAAAAGAATGGCGAACGGTGTTTCAATTTCTCTTGATAACTCCGGTAATTTCTTATATTCAGGTTATGGCAATGTATTAATCAAAATATTAAATCCAGGCGGTGAACAAAAATCAGTCCACCTTCCAAACCGCACTATTGGCGAAGATAATATGATTGTAAAAAGCTACAGAGAAAAACTTGGAGCGGGGAACCTTGTAATGACAATTTCCGATGGAATATCCAACGGCTTTGACCTTTCACATTATCCCGGTATTTTATCAAGACACCCCCAGCTTGCCGCCTATCTTTTAGGAAATTTATTTTCAAGAAGAAATGATGATAAAAGTCTTTTTATAGCAAAACATGACAAGGAGTAGATATGTCTGACCTGAGAAAATATGGTAAAAACATTTTGAAGAAAATTAATTTTTCCAATGTTACCCAGAAAATTACTGATGCAGGATATGCAAGCCTGTCAAAAGAAAATCTTTTAACAGACGAAGAAGTACACGACTATACCCACGAATTTGTTGAACTTTTCTCATCACTTCTTGAAGACTCAAGAACAATGTCTGGTGAAACTTTTAATGCTCTGAAACACCTTATGGCTACAGTTAATGCCAAAATTCAGATGCGGGGAGGAAGCACTGAATCATTTCTTCAGCTTATGCATTTTATCCAGTACACCTTTATGGACGAAATTGTTGACGAAGAAAACGAAAAAAATGATCGTGAGCTTCTTTTCCTTTTAAAATTCTTCAATAACCTTGTAATGGAGGCATTCAGACTTTATCAAAAAGAAAGAGAAGATGCCCTGAAAGCACAGAAAGAAGAATTTCTGGCAGTTTCAACTCCAATTACGGAAATCTGGGATGGCGTTTTGTCTTTACCTGTAATAGGTACTCTCGACTCAGGAAGAGCAATGGATCTCATGGAAAAGCTTCTTGAGCGGATCGAGCTTAGAAGATCCAAGGTAATTATTCTCGATCTCACCGGTGTCAGTACCATAGACACCCAGGTAATGCACCATCTGATTCAGGTGATACGAGCCACTGCACTTATGGGAGCAACAGCGGTTCTTACCGGAATAAGGCCTTCAATTGCAAGATCTCTTGCAAATCTCAATATAAATCTTGATGAAATTCAGACTAAATCAACTCTTTCTGAAGGACTTAAGGAAGCGTTCAGTATTCTCGGTATAAAAGTGGAAAGAAATTAAAATAACCAGGTTAAGGGCAACGGGGTTTAATAATGAAAAACAACTTGGGATTCAGCCTGACAAAACTTGGTTCCAGCTCCCTTCTTCTGGAACCCTATGACAATCTGAATCCCCTTTACCCCGAACCCATGGTGGAAATAATAAGCGAAAATCTTTTAAAAACAAAAGTATCAAAACTCTACTATGATCTGAATAAAATACTGATTATTGATGAAGTATATTATGAATGGCTTTGCATTCTTTCCAAAACCTGTTCAATTTTTCAGGCAAAGCTTGTTGCAATTAATATGAAACCGAGTGCGGCTGTAAGTCTTTCATCATTTATAACCCAGAAACCGCCTTTTAAGACAGAAATTGAAATGTCAACATAGGATCAAAATATCGAATAAAATCAGTTACAGATAAATTATTATTGAACCGCTTTTCTTTTTCTGCTTTTTTTCCCATTCAAAAGAGCAGATCTTTCCGTTTTTTTTCATTTCAACGGCTTTTTTTTCTGCAAGATTCCTCAGCACCGGCTTCATATTTTTCGAATGATTCCCTTTACCTGTTATAAAACAAATTGAGCCATGACCTTTATGCTTTGCAGATATTATGGAATTTTCAATTTTTTTATCAGCTTCAGTAAAACTCAGACCATGAAGATCAACAATTTTCTGAGATTTCAGCTTTGCTGACTTACGGCAGTTTTTAGAAGGCCTTGAAAAAATTACAGTTCCAGATGGGGTATATTCTCTGATACCCGGATTTTTTTCTCCGGTAAACAGTTCATACAGATCGTCTTGAGTAGAAATCTTTCTTATTTTTTCTTTTTTTTTATCAGGTTTTGGAGATGGGCTTTTTTTTACTGGAATTTTTTTTTTGGAGCGAAGAGTTTCTATTTTCCAAACAGTATCAGATACTTTTTCTAACGGAGTTTTTTCCTCTGTTTCCTCTGAAGGATTTTCTGCATTCTCTAAGCAATTATCATCCTTTTTAACGGAATCATCTGTGGGTTTATAATTTTTTTGTTCCTCTTTTTTTTCCTTTTTTTTGAAAAAGGACTTTAATTTAGCTATTAAATTCATCAATTATTTTCTTTTTCTGATTCCATCCAGGCTTTATTTTTTACAAACCAGTCCTTATCTGCTGTTTTCCAGCTTTCATTGCTTTTAAAAAAAAGACGGTCATATTCATGAAAAAGAGACTTTTTATTTTTTTCAAGATTAAACCAGGATAAATTCTTTTCAAAAAAAACTTTTTCTCTGTCTTTCCACTGAGCCGCCCAAAGGGAAGATGCAGATAAAAAAAGAAAAAATAAAACTCTAAAAAATAGAACGCAGATATTGCTTTTCATTTTCATTTATCTTTTTTTTATTTTTCAGGGAAAGTTCTTCTATCTTTTTACTTTTATAATAAATTTTCAGATAATCATTTTTATAATCTGCTTCAATATATGTAGCCTTGTTTTCAAAAACAGCATACCCGCTGCTTTCCTTTATTTTTTCATATTTTGAATTCAAAATATCAAAAATTTTATCAGAATTTTCTTTTTCAGGGTTTTCATATACATATTTTGCACTCAGCAGATTATTGAGTACAAACTCATAAAGCAAAAAAACTTCCTGACCGAACAGGTTGAATTTATAAGATATATAATCATCTGCCACTTTAAGCGGCTTAAGTTTTTCAGCTGCAAGCACCTCAACTCTGGACATTCCCCATTTTACAGTGCGGAAATCATTGTCTTCTGCTGAGGAAAAAGATGACCATAATATAAAAACCGTTATAAAAATAATTTTTTTCATCAGTCAAGAATATAACAGGAAAAGAGCAAAAAGAAGTATTTTTTTATGTACCTGTACAAAAAAAATTTCTAATCACTCTGAATCTTTTTTTTCTTTTATCTG
>JBFWJK010000032.1:0-23450 GCA_050253255.1 Desulfobacteraceae bacterium
TTGTTTTTTCAAAAAATATTTTTTTTTTTTTTTTAATTTTTTTTGTGAGTGTGGTTTTTTTGATATATAATATTATTTTACTGTTATTTTTGATTATATATAAAAAATATAATAAAAAACAGATATAAAAGCAAGCGGCTGGGCTTTGGAAGACATGTATTCTGTAGTTGAATGGACAAGTTCCAAGCTTTTACCTGAAAGACTTTTTTTCATAGGACACAGCTTTGGAGGCCAGACTCCGGGACTTCTTCCAAACAGTGATAAAATTGATGCAATGGCAGCTTTTTCTTCACAAAGCGGATACTGGCTTTTACAGGGAGGTTTTCAAAAAGCTGTTGTGGCACTTCACATGTATCTGAGCTTTCCAGTTCTTTCCAGAATATTTGGTTACATGCCAATGAGTAAAATCGGTGCAGGAGAAGACATTCCCAAACAAACTGCACTTGAATGGGCTTCGTGGTGCAGAAACAAAAAATACATTCTTGGAGCAAAAGACCTTCCAGTAGAAAGATACAAATCTTTTAAAGCACCTGTTCTTGCGTACAGCTTTGATGATGACAACTGGGGAACAAAAAAATCTGTTGATGCCATGATGAATGCTTATCCAAATCTTGAAAGAAGACATGTCAAACCTCTTGATTTCAACCTTAAAACCATTGGCCACTTTGGTTTTTTCCAGAAAAAATGCCGGCCTTTATGGATTGAAGTTGTTGACTGGTTTAACAGCAAAGTTCCTTTGAAAAATATTCAGGAATAAAAAATGGCTCACATAACTCTTCTTGCATATAAAAACTGCTCAGTTTCAAATCTTTCATGTCCAATAGATGCATTTGGAATTGCAAACCTTTGGCATAAAACAAAAAACCCCGGCAGTGAAATCAATACCCCTCTTTTTACCTGGGATATTGTAACTTCAGACGGAAAGCCGGTTAAAGGTTTTGGCGGACTCCCCATTTGTCCTGAAAAATCAATGGAAGAAATAGAAAATACAGATGTTATTCTTATTCCCGGAATTCTTCCTCCAATTTATTTTATTGGAAATCTTGAACAAAAGATTAAAAATCAGATTTTTGACTGGCATAAAAAAGACAAGTTGATTGGAACAATATGCACAGGTTCTTTTCTTCTTGCAGAAACAGGACTTTTAAACGGCCATGAAGCAACAACAAACTGGGCGTATGCAAAATATTTTCAAAAACTTTACCCTGAAGTAAACCTTAAACCTGAAAAAATTCTTACAATTGACAATAATTTCATATGTTCTGGTGCCACAACCGCTTTCATGGATTTGTGCCTTTATTTTATTGAAAAATTCGGCTCACCTGAACTTTCGGCAAAGTGTGCAAAACTTCTTTTAATTGACTCCACAAGAAAAAGTCAGGCTCCATATTTTATATTTGAATTTCAAAAAGACCACAGTGACGAAAAAATTCTTAATGCACAGATTTTTATGGAAAAAAACATATCAAAAGATATTTCATTTGACATGCTTGCAAAAAATTCCGGAATAAGTCCAAGACATTTTAAAAGAAGATTTAAAAGTGCAACAGGAGAGCCTCCTAATCTTTATCTGCAAAGGCTTAGAGTTGAGGAAGCCAAAAAACAGCTTGAAACAAGTTTTGAATCCTTTGAAAAAATCACCTGGAATGTGGGGTATGAAAACAGCAACTCTTTCAGAAGGCTGTTTAAAAAAACGACTGGCTTAAACCCTTTGGAATACAGAAAAAAATTCAATAGTAACTGATAAATACAGTAAAGGAGTTCATAGTGACTGAAAATAAATATTACTCTGTGGAAATAAAATCACCTCTTGCCATGGTCTATCTTGACCGTCCGGACAAAAAAAATGCAATGAATGCACCTGCCTGGTGGGATGCTCCGGGTATATTTGAAGAGCTTGATAAAAATAATGACGTAAAAGTGATTATCATTTCAGGAAAAGGCAAGTCTTTTTGTGCAGGAATAGACCTCATGGCAATGATTCCCGAACTTGGTGAATTAATGGAACCAGAGCAGAAAGGCGGTGTAAAATGGAAGCTTATTCCAAAAATTAAAAAAATGCAGGAAGCCATGAACTGCATTGAAAAATGCAGAAAACCTGTAATTGCCGCAATTCACGGCCACTGTATAGGTGCTGGACTTGATATGGCAGCGGCCTGCGATATTCGTCTATGTTCAGAAGATGCTGTTTTCTCTCTTAGGGAAGCAGCAGTTGGAATTGTTGCAGATATGGGGGTTCTTCAAAGACTTCCACATATTACAGGGCAAGGTATTGCAAGGGAGCTTGCATTTACTGCAAAATTCATAGACTCTAAGCGTGCAAAGGAAATTCATCTGGTAAATCAAGTCTTTGAAACAAAAGAAGAACTTATGGCTGAGGCAGAAAAAATGGCCATGGAAATTGCACAAGACTGCTCATCACTTGCTGTTCAGGCTTCAAAAAATGTGCTTAATTTTGGTATTGGAAAAACAATTAACGAAGGACTTGATTATGTTGCTTCAATAAGTGCCAATATAATTCCTTCTGATGACCTTTTTGAGGCTTTTAAGGCTTTTGGTGAAAAAAGAAATCCTGATTTCTTAAAAAAGTAAATCTTTTTTCAAACAAAAAACCCCGAAAGATTAATCCTCCGGGGTTTTTTTATCAGTTTATGTAAAGCTGATTTTATTTTTTATCGTCTTTTACTTCTTCAAAGTCTGCATCAACAACATCATCGTCAGAAGAAGACTGTGACTGTCCTTCATCACCTGAAGCATCCTGCTGTCCCTGCTGTGCCTGCTGCTGATAAATCTTTTCAGCAAGCTGATGGGATGCCTGAGTCAGTTCCTGGGTTGCTGTTTTTATGGCTTCAGCATCTGTACCCTCGATTTTAGTCTTCAGCTTTTCAATGTGGGACTCAATATTTGCCTTTGTTTCAGCATCAATTTTATCGCCGACATCTTTAAGGGATTTTTCTGTCTGGTAAATTACTGCATCCGCCTGGTTTTTGGCTTCTACAAGCTCACGCTTTTTCTTGTCTTCCTCTGCATGAAGCTCTGCATCCTTTACAAGCTGTTCAATCTCTTCTTCTGAAAGACCGCTTGAGGCAGTAATCTTTATAGACTGTTCCTTGCCTGTACCCTTGTCTTTTGCAGAAACTGAAACAATTCCGTTTGCATCTATATCAAAGGTTACCTCAATCTGTGGAACACCCCTTGGAGCAGGAGGAATATCTGTAAGCTCAAATCTTCCTAGAGTCTTGTTATCTCCAGCCATTTCACGTTCACCCTGAAGAACATGAATCGATACAGCAGGCTGGTTGTCATCGGCTGTTGAAAATACCTGGCTCTTTCTTGTAGGAATTGTTGTGTTCTTTTCAATAAGCTTTGTCATAACTCCGCCAAGGGTTTCAATACCAAGAGAAAGAGGGGTCACATCAAGAAGAAGAACATCTTTTACATCACCCTGAAGAACACCGCCCTGAATTGCGGCACCGATTGCAACAACTTCATCAGGGTTTACACCTTTATGGGGAGCTTTTCCAAAAAGCTTTTTCACTCTTTCCTGAACAGAAGGCATTCTTGTCATACCGCCGACCAGAATTACCTCATCTATTTTTTCCTTTGCAATTCCTGCATCCTTGATAGCTGTAAGACATGGGCCGTCAATTCTGTCAAGAAGGTCTGCAACAAGGGACTCCAGCTTTGATCTTGAAAGCTTGATCTGGAGATGTTTCGGTCCTGACTGATCAGCTGTGATAAAAGGAAGGTTGATATCTGTTTCAAGAGAAGATGAAAGCTCCATCTTTGCTTTTTCTGCTGCTTCCTTTAAGCGCTGCAAAGCCATTTTATCGTTTCTTAAATCGATTCCGCTTTCTTTTTTGAATTCATCTGCAAGCCAGTTGATAACAACAAGGTCAAAATCGTCGCCGCCAAGATGAGTATCACCGTTTGTGGCCTTTACTTCAAAAACACCGTCGCCTATTTCAAGAATGGAAATATCGAATGTTCCGCCTCCAAGGTCGAAAACAGCAATAACTTCATCGGTTTTTTTGTCAAGGCCATAGGCAAGAGATGCTGCTGTAGGCTCGTTTATTATTCTCTGAACATTAAGTCCTGCAATTTTACCTGCATCTTTTGTAGCCTGTCTCTGGCTGTCGTTGAAATATGCAGGAACTGTAATTACAGCGTCTGTTACAGTCTCGCCCAGATAATCTTCAGCTGTTCTTTTTATTTCGGCCAGAATAAATGATGAAATTTCAGCAGGGCTGAACTGCTTGTCCCTTAATGTAACTCTTACATCACCGTTGTCTGCTTCTTTTATTTCATAGGGAAGGTTTTTAATGTCCCTTTGAACTTCACTGGACTTAAATTTTCTTCCTATAAGTCTTTTTGCTCCAAAAACTGTATTTTTAGGGTTTGTAATTGCCTGTCTCTTTGCAATCTGTCCTACAACCCTTTCATTGCTCTCTGTAAGAGCTACCATTGAAGGCATTGTTCTGCCGCCGTCAGCTGTTGTGATAACTTTCGGCTCACCGCCTTCCATAACTGCAACACAAGAGTTTGTTGTACCTAAATCTATTCCTATAATTTTACCCATGATATATCCTCCTTATATTATCCCGGCGGTTATTCCTTAATTTGTTCACCGTTATTATTTTCTTTTTCCAGATTTTCATTGTCAGCTTCAAGAGATTTTGCCTTTGACACAATGACCATTGCCGGTCTTATGAGTCTTTCATGAAGAAGGTAGCCTTTCTGAAACTGCTTAACCACTGTATTTTCTTCAACATCATCACGTTCTTCCTGTCCTACTGCCATATGGAATGACGGGTCGAATTTCTGACCTTCAGCATCGAGAGGCTTTATACTGAACTGCTCAAAAACCCTTTCGATTTCCTTTAATGTCATTTTTATGCCCTGGGTTATCTGGCAGGATTCCGATTCACCTGAAGATTCTGCGGAAAGAACCGCTCTTTCAAGATTATCAAATACCGGAAGAAGCTGCTTTACTATTGCCTCAACCGCATATTTTTTAAATTCGCTTACTTCCCTGTTGGTTCTTTTTTTAAAATTTTCAAGCTCAGCGTGAGCTCTGACATACTTGTCATTTAATTCCCTGGATTTTTCTTCAGCCTGCTCAAGTCTTTTTTTAAGCAGTTCAGTTTCATCAGGCTGATCCTTTGCTTTTGAGCTTTCCTGTGTTTTTTCCTCAACGCCCTGATTTTCCTGATTTTCTTTTTCTGCTTCCTGACTTTCAGACCTGGAATCCTCATTGATTTTTTCAGACTCAGCAGCAGTATTTTCCAAGCCGTCATCAATGTCAATTTTCCGGGATGTCTTATCCTTTTCTTCCAAAACTCTCCCCCATAAAACTTTATTAATTATTTCAAATTTTTATAGTTAATAAAAACAATCAGATTCAATCTGTTGGGAAAAATAAGACGGAAAAACGGCTTGTCAAGAAAAGTAAAACCCAAACTGAAGGTTCAGTATATTTTTATGTTGGAATTTTAATCGGGAAGCTGGGATTATAAACCGGAACAGAACAAAAAGACCCCAAGTCATCCTGACCGGGATCGATCCGCGACACAGACAAAAATTGCTTATCGCTGCTCCCTTCCAGGCCTGACGAGGTTCACAACCGTCTGTTACACGGCGGCCGGTCAGGATGACTTGAGGTCTTTTCATTAAAAATTTTGACTCCATAATATATTTTCAGTAAAAAAAATCAAGACAAATCTCAAAAAGAGAAGGCTATGGAAAACAGACTCACTAAAGCAATAGAAAAAAAGCTTTTAAATAATTTTAAAATAAATGAAAACAGCTCTCTGCTTGTTGCATTTTCAGGAGGGCCCGATTCTGTCTTCCTTTTGCATCAACTGAATTTTTTATCAAAAACTCACGGTTTCAGAACAGCGGCATTTCACCTGAATCATTGCCTCAGGGGAAATGATTCGGAAAATGATGCAATTTTTTGCAGAAACTTTGCACAAAATCTCGGTATTCCTTTTTATTATGAAAAAAAGGATATAAAAAAAATTGCCAAAAAACTTAAAATTTCGGAAGAAGATGCAGGACGAAGGGAAAGATACCGGGCTCTGACCGAAATTTCAGACCTGAAAGGGTTTACTCACATAGCAACAGGTCATCACAAGGATGATGCAATAGAACAGGTTTTAATGAATTTCATAAGAGGAACAGGGATTGACGGACTTTCAGGAATTCCCGAAAAAAGAGGAAAAATAATAAGACCTCTTATTCACATTGAAAAAAAGGATATAATCAGCTTTCTTGAAAACCTCGGTATAACCTACTGCAGAGATAAAACAAATTTTGAAACCGACTACCTGAGAAACAGAATCAGAAACATACTGCTTCCCCATCTTGAAAAAAATTACAACCCTTCAATAAAAAGGGGGATAGCAAACCTTATCGATATTTCATCCGAGGAAAACTCTTTTTTTGAAAAATACACGGAAACTGTTTTTGATAAAACTGTCAGACTTGAACCAAACAAGGCAGAAATAAATCTCAAGATCTTTGGCGGTCTTGAAAAAGCAGTAAAAAGAAGACTTTTGAGAAAAACCATAAAAAAACTCAAAGGAACAACCTTTAAGACAACCCTTGATCATATAGATAAAATAATTGAAATTTCAACTCTTTCAGGAACCAAGCAATATCACCTGAAAGATCAGATAATTGCTGAAAAATACTTTGATACACTTGAACTAAAATTATCAGATGTCTGTCTCAGAAATTTTGAAAATAAAAAACTCAGCCTTTATTTTAAAATAGAGAATCTTCCTGAAAAAAACATTGTTCTCTCTCCCCGGCCCGGCATTGAATTCCATATTTTCACTGAACAGCAAAACACTGAAAAAGACTTTCTGCCTGAAGAAATCAGACTCAATCCGTCTGATATCAAATTGCCCCTTATTTTAAGAAACCTTGAAAACGGTGACAGGTTTTCTCCTGAAAATTTCAGGGGAAGAAAAAAAATTAAAAAAATTTTAACCGAGAAAAAACTTTCTCCTGATGAAAAGAAAAAACTTGCAGTTGTGGAATCTGACGGCAAAATATACTGGATATCAGGAGTTGCCAAAAACCATTTCAATGCTTTCCCCTTGAAAGGTGAAAAAACATTAGTTATTAAACGAATTTTGAGGTAAAAATATAATTATACCTTGCTTACTCAACAATCATGATTAAGATAATAAAAAAATTGGCTGAATTTAAAAGCAGTTAACCCTGCCACCGGATAAACTCGTGGCTTAATAAATATTTTGGAGGTCTAATTGAATCCTTTTTATAAGAATCTTTCTCTCTGGCTTGTAATACTTCTGGTGTTTTTCATGCTTTTCCAGATTTTTGAACAGCAGCAGAACCCGGGCTCAAAGCAGATAAACTATTCTGAATTCATGGCCATGGTGGACCAGGGGCAGATAACTGAGGTCACCATTCAGAATCAGAATCTTACTATAAAAGATGTTTCTGGACAAATATACAAATCGTATGCTCCGGATGACCCGGGGCTTGTTGAGGAACTGAGGAATAAGGGTATTGCCATAAGCGCCAAACCTCCCGAACAGAATCACTGGCTTGTAAATGTACTTGTTTCCTGGCTTCCACTTATTATTATAATAGGTGTATGGATTTTCTTCATGAAACAGATGCAGGGCGGGGGCGGAAAAGCAATGTCTTTTGGCAAAAGCCGTGCAAAACTTATGACTGAAAATACAAGAAGAGTTACCTTTGAAGACGTTGCAGGAGTTGACGAGGCAAAGGAAGAACTTACAGAAATTGTCGATTTCCTGAAGGATCCAAAAAAATTCACCCGTCTTGGAGGAAGAATTCCAAAAGGAGTTCTTTTAACAGGCTCACCAGGTACAGGTAAAACTCTTTTATCCAGAGCCGTTGCAGGTGAAGCCGGAGTTCCTTTTTTCAGCATAAGCGGCTCAGACTTTGTTGAAATGTTTGTCGGTGTCGGTGCATCAAGGGTAAGAGACCTTTTCATGCAGGGCAAGAAAAATGCTCCGTGCATCATTTTCATTGATGAGATAGATGCTGTGGGAAGGCAGAGAGGCGCCGGGCTTGGTGGCGGACATGATGAACGTGAACAGACCCTTAACCAGCTTCTGGTTGAAATGGACGGATTTGAATCAAATGAAGGCGTTATACTTATTGCGGCAACAAACAGACCTGATGTTCTGGATCCGGCACTTCTGAGGCCTGGAAGATTTGACAGACAGGTTACAGTCCCTCTTCCCGATGTTGCAGGCCGTGAAAAAATCTTAAGGGTTCACATAAAAAGAACTCCTGTGGCAGAAGACGTGAATATAAGGGCTCTTGCCAAGGGAACTCCCGGATTTTCAGGAGCTGATCTCGAAAATGTGGTTAACGAGGCGGCCCTCATAGCGGCAAAAAGAGACAAGGATTTTATTGACATGAAAGACTTTGAAGATGCAAAAGACAAAGTCTATATGGGCCTTGAAAGAAAATCAAAAGTAATGAGCGAAGAAGAAAAAAGAGTTACAGCTTATCATGAAGGCGGACACGCTCTTGTTGCAAGACTTCTTCCCCATACTGATGCCGTAAACAAGATTACAATAATTCCAAGAGGAAGAGCTGCAGGAGTAACCTGGTTTCTTCCTGACGAAAGCGATTTCAGATACAAGGATCAGCTTGAAAGTTCTCTTTCAGTTGCATTTGGAGGAAGAATTGCAGAAGACTTGATTTTTAACAGAATAAGTACAGGAGCCTCCAACGACATCAAACAGGCAACAAGCATTGCCCATAAAATGGTAAGATCATGGGGGATGAGCGAACTTGGACCTCTTTCGTACTCCAAGGACGATGACCAGGTATTTCTGGGAAGAGAAATTGCTCACTCCAGGGATTACTCTGAAGATACTGCCAGAAGAATTGATGAGGCTGTTACAAATATAATAAGCAGTTCCTACAAAAAAGCTGAAGAGGTTCTCAAGGAAAACATGAATCTTCTTCACAAACTTGCAGAACTTTTGCTTGAAAAAGAAACTGTAATGGGCAGTGAACTTGATGAGCTCATTCTGAGTGAAAAGCCTGGATTTAAATTTTCTTCAACAGTTCCTTCTCTTGAAGATCAGGAACCTGTTTTAAATGAACAGAAAACAGATACAGAAGACCAGGAAGAATCTTTTGAACCCATGGAAAACGGAGATGAACCTGACAAAGATCAGGAATAATTCATGCTTAATCTTGATAATAAAAAAACCTTGATAATGGGGGTAATAAACATTACCCCCGACTCTTTTTCAGACGGCGGGAAATACAACACCGTTGAAAAAGCTCTTGCACACGCCAGACAGCTTATTGATGACGGAGCAGATATTCTAGATGTTGGCGGAGAATCGACAAGACCTTTCTCAAAACCGGTTTCTTCAGACGAGGAACTTGAACGGGTAATACCCGTCATAAAAAATTTAAGAAAAATAACTGATCTTCCTGTTTCCATTGATACCACCAAGGCAATTGTTGCTAAAGAGGCTCTTGCAGCAGGAGCATCAATTGTTAATGATGTTTCAGCTATGGCATTTGATCCTGAAATGGCAGACACTGTTTCTGAGTCAGACTCTCCTGTTGTATTGATGCATATGCTTGGAACCCCTGAAAATATGCAGAAAAACCCTTCATATTCAGATCTCCTGAATGAACTTTTAAAGTTTTTCATGGAAAGAATCGAGTTTTCTCTGAAAAAGGGAATCAGAAAAGAAAATATAATACTTGATCCCGGAATCGGTTTCGGAAAAACAATTGAACACAATCTCCTTATAATAAAAAATCTGAATATTTTAAAGACTCTGGGATTCCCTGTCTTAATAGGCACATCCAGAAAAACATTTATAAGAAAGCTTGTTGAAAAAGATGATTTTCCAAATGATAAAGATGTGATAACAGGAAGCATTGCTTCTGCTTGCGCTGCTGTTTTAAACGGGGCACAGATTGTCAGAGTGCACGATGTCAAAGAAACAAAGGCGGCACTGAGAGTTATCGACGCCTTGAAAAATGTTTAATTCCGGAGAAAATATGCTTCTAGCAATAGATGTGGGAAATACAAACACTGTTATCGGTTTATTCAGAGAAAAGAAAATATTCAGAGAATGGCGTGTAAGTACCAGAAAGCAGGGAACAAAAGACGAGTTTGCCGTAATATTGAAGAGCCTTTTTTCCGAAAGCTCAATTTCTGAAAAGGAAATAACAAAAGTTGTTGTTTCTTCAGTTGTACCTGAAACAGACCATGTAATAAACGGTTTCTGCAGATCCTACATTCCGTGCGCCGGAGTTTACTGGATAAACTCACAGTCAGTCAGCAGGCTTATGCCTGTATTATATACAAACCCTATGGAGGTAGGAGCAGACAGAATAATTAACGGTATAGCAGCCTACAGAAAATACCGGACATCTTTGATAGTAATCGATTTTGGAACTGCTACAACCTTTGATGTAATTTCCTCAAAAGGCGAATACCTCGGTGGAGCAATTTCACCCGGAATAAGAACAGCTGCCGAAGCACTTTACAATGTTGCATCAAAACTTCCTCGGGTTGAACTATATGATCCGCCCCCCAATGCTGTTGGAAAAGATACTGTTTCAAGCATGAAATCCGGAATTTTATACGGATACGCAGCACTTGTTGACGGAATGGTAGAAAGAATAAAAAAAGAAATCGGAGGCAGCCCCAAAGTTATTGCAACCGGAGGTCTTTCAGTTGTCATGGAAAAAATTACCAGCTCCATTGAAAGTATTGAACCATATCTGACTCTTGAAGGAATGCTTGCTGTAAGCGAACTTTTTTAATCCTCAGTTTTACCGAGCCTGCAGTCAGCCATATTTTTTCTTCCTTATTTCATTCATACCTGATTTCAACCTCTTCCTTTTTCAGGACAAAATCTTCTTTTTTTATTTTTTAAGTCAGATAGTTAAGCCATTTTAACACTTCTGATTTTTTTATTTATTCAACCTCACCCTGGTCGTTACATCTTTTTAATTTTTAAAAATTTTACTTTTTTCTTGACAGATTAATTCTTGTTATTTATTAATAATCATTATCAATAAATAACTAATATATTTTAAGGAGATTAACTATGGAAAATATCAACATGCCACTTCTAGGAGACAACTTTCCGCAACTTCAGGTTCAGACAACACACGGCCCCATGAATATTCCGGAAGATCTTAAAGGATCATGGTTTGTGCTTTTCAGCCACCCCGCTGATTTTACACCTGTGTGTACAACTGAATTCGTTGCATTCCAGAAAAGAATTGATGAATTTACCAAACTCAACGCAAAACTTATCGGACTTTCAATTGATCAGGTTTTTTCACACATCAAGTGGATTGACTGGATCGATGAAAAACTCGGAGTAAAAATTGAGTTTCCTATTGTTGCAGCAAATGATTCAGTAGCTGCAAAACTAGGCATGCTGCACCCCGGAAAAGGAGCCAACACTGTAAGAGCTGTATTTATCGGAGACCCTGACGGCAAAGTAAGACTTGTACTTTACTACCCTCAGGAAATCGGAAGAAATATCGATGAAATTCTAAGGGCGCTCAAAGCTCTGCAAATTTCTGATCTTCAGGGGGCAGTTCCGGCTGGATGGCCCAACAACGAACTTATCGGTGACAGAATAATCATCCCCCCTGCATGTGATGTAAAAACTGCAAGGGAAAGACTGGAAAACAACGAAGGCTATGACTGGTGGTTCTGCCACAAACCGCTTGAAACCAACTGATAACTGATAACTGATAACTGATAACTGATAAATCCGCTCTTTGATAAAAATCTTACAGAGCGGATTTACCAAAAAAAAGAGAGGAATTATGAGCTCTCGAAAAGAAAGACTTGAAAAAATAATTTCAGGGATAAAAAATAACGGACACAGACTGACAAGCCAGAGAATTGCAATAATCAAATATCTTGTGGAAAGCAGAAATCATCCACGGGCAGAAGATATTTACATGGCAATCAAAAAAAACTATCCTGCAACAAGTATTGCAACAATTTACAAAACAATCTCACTTCTTAAATCATACAATGAAGTGATTGAACTTGAATTTACAGACAAAGGGAGCAGGTTTGACGGTTTCAGCTCATCGCCGCATCCCCATTTTATCTGTACCGGATGTGGTGAAATAACTGATGCCGAAATCGAGACAGACTCAATAATAAAAAAAATAGCTGAAAACTCAGATTTTCTGATCCAGTCCCACAAACTGATTTTTTACGGAATCTGCAGTAACTGCCGGAAAGAACAATAGTTTTTTAACAATAAACCTTCCCCTAAAAACACCTCCACATAACACGCTAAAAGGCACACAAAAAATCTCAACAAGACTTTTATTTTAAATTCAGATAGTTAAACAAAATAAATATAATTAGTTGATTTATTAAATAATTTATTATAAAAAACAAAATTATTTTCTTTTAATCAAATTATTTTATACAAATTCAAACTATTTTTATTAACAGGAGATTAATCATGCTTAAAAAAATTATTCTTATTATTTCCATTGTTTTCTTCATGATTTCCGGAACAGGATTTGCCTCACAGAAAATAGATATAAACAAAGCCGGCAAAACCGAGCTTTCACAGTTGACAGGGATTGGTGAAAAATATGCTGAAAGAATAATTGAATACCGCAATAAAAACGGCAATTTTACAAAGATTGAAGACCTTCTTCAAGTAAAAGGAATAGGAGAAAAAACTCTTATGAAGAACAAAGATAAATTAACAGTAGACAGTCAGTCATCTGCCAAGATAAAAAATAAGATGCAGTAAGGCGCCCTTGATCAGACAAGCTCCCGCAGCACAGCGGGAGCTCTGAGGAAACATAATTAAAATTTAAGGCCTTTTTTCAAAGTCTCCTTGAAATTTCTGTAAAAATTCTCGTTTTCAGTAAAACCTTTTTTTAAAAAATCTTCAAAATTAGACATATGGGCAGTGTTTATTATCATGTTGACACTGTGGGCAAAAGCATCTTTTCTGTCAAGAGTTCTCCGCCGCCCTGAAACAAGAAGCACAAAGACTTCACGCCTGTCTCTCATGGGAAGTCTTTTCACATACCTTACTACTGCATTGTTTTTTATGTCGTCACAGCAGAAATTTTCATCCACAACAATAAGAGAAAATTCCCCCCGCATTCTCAGCTCCCTCAGAGCCTGATGATTATCCTCAGGCATAAAAACTGAATACTCCATATACTCAAGTATATTGGCCACGTTTTTTTTTGCAGCCTCATCTTCAGTACATACCATGGCCATCTGACCTTCTTCCTCGATAAAATCAAAAGGGTCTCCCCCTGACTCATCATCTGAAGACGCCGAAAGCTTTGGAGAGTCGAACTCTTTTCCTGAACTGTCATCTTCTTCGAAATCAGAACCGAAATCAGGGATATCAGTACTCTCTTCTTCAAAATCAAATGAGTTTTCCTCTTTTTTGATCCTGATCTTCTCCCTGCAGGAAGGACAGGTAACAACAACAGCCTTGCCTTCAGGTATTTTATCATCTGGTATATTTAAAATCTTACCGCAGCTTTCACATTTTTTCTGCATTTTATCACCGTTTTAAAAATTTTTTTTACCTGAAAAACTTCTTTCCATTTCCAGATTGGAAATATCAGTTGTTTTTTCTCCTCTTGCAGACTTCACGGAATCTATACCTCTGCTTACGACAGATTTCCTGGAAGCGTAGGATCTTGCTGTCTGCTCGCTGATAAGGCCTTCCTTGAAAAGATTGATAATACTGTGGTCAAAAGTTATCATTCCCATGTGCATTGCACTTTCCATAATATCATAATATGTCTTGCCTTCGGATTCGCCATTAAGAATAATATCCTTAACCCTCAGACTTGTGCTTAAAATTTCAAATGCAGCCACCCTTCCTCCTCCCGTTTTAGGGAGAAGCCTCTGGGAGACAACCCATTTCACAGAATCTGCAAGCCTTATTCTCAACTGCCTCTCCTCTTCAACGTCAAACATACCTATGATTCTGTTAAGCGTTTTTCCGGCATCAACAGTATGAAGGGTTGTAAGAACAAGATGGCCGGTTTCAGCAGCTCTCAATCCAATTTCAACAGTTTCACGGTCTCTCATTTCACCGACCTGAATCACCTTTGGAGCCTGCCTCAGCGCTGCTCTCAATCCGCTGGAATAGTCTGAAAAATCGCTCCCAAGCTCCCTTTGATTGAATGTGGCTTTTTTCTGGGGGTGCTGATATTCAATGGGATCTTCGAGTGTAACAATATGGACCGGCTGAACTGTATTAATCTGATCCAAAATCGCGGCCATAGATGTAGACTTACCTGTTCCTGTTGCACCGGTGATAAAAATTATTCCGTTTTTTTCTTCAGCAATTTTATAGAAAACATCCGGAAGGGAAAGATCCTTGATTGTTGGAACGCTTGTTTCAAGGCGCCTTAGAATAATTGAATAATTTCCTCCTGACTGGGAAAAAATATTTATTCTGAACCTTGCCTTTCCAGGAAGAGAATAGGAAAGGTCGCAGGAGCCTGTGGTGACAAGGATATCAAGAAGCCTTTTATCATTATTTATAAGATTCAGAGCAAGGGTTTCTGTCTGGAAAGGAGTTAGCTCCTCCATTTCAGGATGTACAACAATCGGCTTGAGTTCTCCGTCCGCCTCAACCTGAGGAGACCTTCCTACACTGAAATTAAGATCCGAAACATTTTCATAGGAATCAAGCATTGCTGTGAGTATTTGATCTACTTCATTTCTTTTCACTTAATTCACCCTGTATTTATATTAATTGCTGAAATGAAACTGCTTTCTGCGCTTATGCTCAGGACAAAAGGTAAATCTGAAAGCTTTTCCCCTGAAGCGTAAACAAAATACATTTTTTTTGCGGCCGATAACTATACTTCGGTAAAATCCTTTGGGGGATTTTTAATATACTCTCTGAATTTTGCTTTGGAGTTCGATTTTGCATAAGCATCATCACCGCTGATTTTACCCCTCTGAAGAAGGTCAAGAATTGCATCGTCAAGAAGCTGCATTCCGTACTGCCGTCCTGTCTGAATTGAAGACGGAATCTGGTATGTCTTGCCCTCACGTATGAGGTTTCTGACAGCAGGGCTTGCAATAAGTATTTCAAGACAGGCAATTCTGCCCTTTTGGTCAGCTCTTTTAAACAAAACCTGTGAAACAACCGCCCTGATTGAATCTGCAAGTGTAGATCTTATCTGAGGCTGTTCATTTGCGGGAAAAACCTCAACAATTCTGTCAACAGTTTTGGATGCCGAGCTGGTATGGAGAGTTCCGAAAACAAGATGTCCTGTTGATGCTGCTTCAATTGCAAGGGAAATTGTTTCAAGATCCCTTAATTCACCTACAAGGATTATGTCTGGGTCTTCCCTCAGCGCCCCTCTTAGTGCGCTGGAAAAAGATTTGGTATGAGAACCGACTTCCCTGTGGTTTACAATACAGCCCTGACTTTTATGAACAAATTCAATCGGATCTTCAATTGTTATTATATGGTCTTTTCTTTTTCTGTTTGCTTCATCTATTATTGCGGCAAGAGTGGTTGACTTACCGCTTCCTGTAGGACCGGTTACAAGAACAAGCCCTCTTGGCAAAAGACCTAGCTTGGCAATTACCGAGGGAAGCCCGAGCTGTTCAACCGTCATGATGTCGCTTGGAATTTCTCTGAAAACAGCTCCGATTCCGTTTTTCTGCATGAAAAAATTGGCTCTGTACCTTGCAAGCCCTTTTATTTCATAACCAAAATCCGCATCTCCAGTTTCTTCAAACTCCTTGATCTTTGCTTCAGGAGCTATTTCATAAAGCATCCCCCTTAGCTCGTCATTATTTAAAACCTTGTATTTAACTCTTTCAATTTCACCGTTAATTCTGAGGGCAGGGGGAAGTCCGGAAACCATATGAAGGTCTGAAGCGCCCTGATCGTTCATAAGCTTGAAAAAAGCATCTATTTTTGCCATATAATTTTCCTGTAGATTTTATTGAATTTTAAGATCACATGCCCATTTTCTTCCCTGCCATATAAAGAGTATTTACAACAAACTGCTGCAAAAAAATTATGGCAAGAATTACTATAATCGGAGAAAAGTCAATCCCGCCGAAGGAAACCGGAATTCTTTTCCTGACTTCCGAAAGTACAGGCTCTGTAACAGCTCTTAGAAACCTGACTATTGGGTTGAAGGGGTCCGGATTAACCCATGAAAGAATTGCACTCCCTATAATGATCCACATATAAATCTGAAGTACAGTATTAAGCACCAGCGCTACGGCTGTCAGAAGATTTCCTATGACAAACATTTAATCACCCATAAATTATACATTGAACAAATTAAGTAAAAAATAGTTTAATTTCTGTTTGTTAGTCAAGTTAAAAGGGTTTAAATTAACTTAAATTGACTGTTTCATGTTTTTAAAAATATAGTTTACAGTGAAATGGAACTGCTGTAGCCAGATTAACCCGATTTTCACGGAAATAAAATGGAATCTTTTTTTAAAGTTGAAAAAATCACGAATCTCAAAAACCTTCACACTCTTTTCAGACCCGCTGAAACTGAGAAAATTTTTATTAAAAATGCACTCAGCAGAGTAACGGCTGAAAATATCTATGCAGAAAAAGAGATCCCCGGTTTCAACAGATCAACAATGGACGGTTTTGCAGTAAAATCTCAAGATACTTTCGGAACTTCCCACTCATCGCCTCTTATTCTTGAAGTAAAATACAAATGTCAGATGGGTAAAACACCTGATTTCATATTAAACACAGGTGAAGCAGCCGCAATCGGAACAGGAGCAATGCTTCCCAATGGAGCTGACTCTGTAATCATGATTGAAAACACCTCATGGCTCAATGACTTTGAAATTGAAATTTATTCATCTGTATCTCCCTGGTCAAACACTGTCAGAAAAGACGATGACTACAAAAAAGGAAGCATTATTCTTGAAAAAGGGACAAAAATAACAAAAAAAAACATAGGTGCACTTGCATCATCAGGTATAGAGCAAATTCTGGTTTACAAACCCATCAAAGCTGCAATTATCTCCACGGGAGATGAAATTGATGAAACAAACAATTTAAAGCCAGGCAAAATAAAAGATTCAAACAGACATATTTTATCAGCTCTTTGTATAGAAAACTCAATTGAACCTGTTTTTTACGGAGTTTCGCCTGATAATACAGACCGGCTCGAAGAAAAAATCAGAAAAGCCCTTAAAGAATGCAGCTGTGTAATAATTTCAGGAGGAAGTTCTGTTGGGACAAGAGACATAACCATAAATGCCATTGAAAGAATTGAGGATTCAAAAATCCTTGTTCACGGACTTGCAATGTCTCCGGGAAAGCCTGCAATAATTGCAAAAGCCTCAAACTCTCCGGTTTTTGGTCTTCCGGGAAATCCTGTTTCATGTTTTTGTGTTTTTCTTTTTGCTGTGCTTCCATTCCTGAAACATATTTCAGGAATCAAGGATACTTTTACAAGACCATTTGTCAAAGCAATGCTCACAAGAAATATCGAGGCTGCTCCCGGAAGAACAGATTTTATAAGAGTAAAGCTGATAAATGAAAATAACAGTATTTACGCCCTGCCTATTTTAGGCGAATCAGGGCTTTCAAGGACCCTTGCAGAGTGTGACGGCCTTCTTGAAATCCCGGAAAACAAGGAAGGCGGTTTAAAGGGCGAAGCGTTTTTTGTTCATCTTATTTAAAGAGGAAATAAAATGGAAAGAAATATCTATCTTGAAAAATCAGACCTTGAAACAGCAAGAAACACTGTTTTAAATCAGTTTAAAAACCGGTTAAAAAAAACAGAAACAATAAGCTCCCAGTCATCACTTGGAAGAGTCCTTGCCGAACCTGTTTTTGCAAGACTATCATCACCGCTTTTTCATGTAAGTGCAATGGACGGGGCTGCTCTTGATTCAAGAATTTCCTTCAGCGCTTCCAAAACAAATCCTTTAAAACTTGAAGTTGGAAAGGATATTTTTTTTGTAAATACAGGGGAACCAATCCCCAAAAATACAGACTCAGTTGTAATGATAGAAAAAATCAACATAATCGATGAATTTACAGTTGAAATCGACCAGTCTCTTTTTCCCTTTCAGAACGTAAGAAAAACCGGCGAAGATATTGTTGCAACTGAAATGATATTTCCGGGCCTTCATAAAATATCACCCCAGGATATCTGCGCCCTTCTTTCAGGTGGAATATCACATGTAAAAGTAATTAAAAAACCAGTCATTGCCGTAATTCCAACGGGTAATGAACTTATTCCACCGGATTTTCCGGAAGATAAAATAAAACCCGGTGCGGTTATTGAAAGCAACTCTGCAATGCTTTGCGCTTTTATTGAGGAAAATATGGGCAATTTTTTAAAGCTTGACCCTGTAAAAGACAACCCTGAAGAACTTGCAAAAGTCCTTTACAAAACCTCACAAAACCCTGAAATCGACGTTATACTTACAATTGGCGGTTCATCTGCAGGTTCAAAAGATTATACAAAAAAAGCAATAGAAAAAAACGGGAACGTACTTATACACGGAATTTCAATTATGCCTGGAAAACCTGCCATTGCAGGAATATTAAACGAAAAACCTGTATTTGGAATTCCGGGATATCCTGTTTCAGCCGCAATTATTTTTGAAATGCTTATCAAGCCTCTGATTTTATCCTTTATAAAAGAAGTCGTTCCTGAAAAAACAAGCATTTATGCATACCCTTCAAGAAATATTTTCTCTAAACTTGGAACAGAAGAATTTGTAAGGGTGAAAATAGGAAAAGTGAATGATAAATTTATTGCAGCCCCTCTTTCAGGAGGAGCAGGAGCAATCACCTCAATTACAGAGGCTGACGCAATACTAAGAATCCCCCCTGAAATGGAAGGGATAACAGATAAAGCCCCTTATAAAGCAGAGCTTTTAAGACCTGTTTCTGTTATTGAAAAAACAGTCCTGATGGTTGGAAGTCATGACAATACTATAGACATACTTTCAGGAATGATGGCTGAAAAAAACCAGAGAATTTCATCAACCCATGTGGGAAGCATGGGAGGAATAACTGCCATAAAAAAAGGTGCTGCACATATTGCAGGAATTCATCTTCTGGATACTTTGACAGGTGAATACAACAATTCTTATCTTGAAAAATATATCCCCGAAAAAAAACTTAAAGTTATACATCTTGTCTCAAGATATCAGGGACTTATCGTTCAAAAAAACAACCCTTTAAAAATAAGCTCTCTTAAAGACCTTGAAAACAAAGAGACAAAATTCATCAACAGACAAAAAGGCTCCGGAACAAGAATTCTTACAGATTATGAATGTGAAAAAAACCATATTGATTCTTCAAAAATAAGAGGATTCAATCTTGAAGAGTACACCCATATGGGTGTTGCTGTATGCGTGAAAAGCGGTGCAGCTGATGCAGGAATGGGGATTATGGCTGCTGCAAAAGCCCTTGACCTTGATTTTGTTCCGGTTACAAAAGAAGATTATGAACTTATTATTCCGGAAGAGTTTTTTGAACTTGAATCAGTAAAAACACTTTTGGAAATTATAAATTCTGATAAATTCAAAAAAGAAGTCATGAATAAAGGCGGTTACGAAATAAACCGGACAGGAGAAATCCGGGATTTCCCTTTTTCTCAGAACTAAAAGAATTTACATTTTAAATAATTATGGTAAAACTTTTAAAAAAATTGTCCCGGAAAATCCTTATCCGGCTGTATATAAACTATAAACAAAGCGTTTTTCATGGATTTATTTAACTCGGTTTTCCTTGGAATAATTCAGGGCCTTACAGAATTTCTTCCAATCAGCAGTTCAGGACATCTTGTAATTTTTCAGCAAATACTTGGAATTGAAGAGCCGGAAATATTTTTTGACATCTGCCTTCATGTTGGAACCCTTGGAGCAATTTTAATTTTTTATTTTAAAAGAATTTTAAAACTTACAGTGTCATGTTTTGATTTTAAAGGAATAAAAAACAATTCAAACAAAGATTTTGAAATTGTAATAATGATAATTACTGGAAGCATACCAACTGCTGCAATAGGCCTGCTGATTAAAAAATTTTCAGACCAGATTTTCTCAAACATAATATTAACAGGGTTTATGCTTCTTGTGACCTCATCTTTTCTTTTTGCTTCAAAATTTTTAAATGCTTCTGAAAAAAAAGATAAAGGACTTTTAAAATCTATAAAAAATGCTCTAATTATCGGAACTGTTCAGGGTTTTGCAGTTTTTCCAGGTATTTCAAGATCAGGCTCAACCATTGTAACAGGTCTTTTTTTAGGCCTTGATAAAAAAATTGCTGCGGAATTTTCATTTTTATTATCTGTACCTGCAATTCTTGGAGCCCAGCTTTTGTCTTTAAAAGATGTATCCCCTGAATATATTTCTCAAAATCTTTTTTTTGTAATTACTGGTACCTTAATATCTTTTATAACAGGATATATCGCACTTGTGATTCTTATCAGGGTTCTTAAAAAGGGAAAATTCTATTATTTTGCACCATATTGTATTTTGGCTTCAGCAGTATGTTTCGTGCTTGCTTATATTTAAAAAGGAATAAAGGAGATTATCAATGAATCCTGAAATATTCAGAGAATACGATATCCGCGGAATAGCGGGAAAAGATATGGACGACAATGACGTATACAACATTGGAAGGGCACTTGGCTCATATATAAAAAGAAACAGCGGAAAAAAAATCTGTCTTTCAAGGGACTGCAGAACAACTTCTGACAATTACGGAAAAATTGTTTCAAAAGCTCTTACAGATGCAGGCTGTGATGTTCTTGATATCGGAATTACAACAACTCCAATGCTTTATTATTCAATTCACAGACTTTACGCAGACGGGGGAATAATGATTACTGCAAGTCACAACCCTCCTGAATACAACGGTTTTAAAGTGAATATAGGAACTGATTCGCTTCACGGACAGGATCTCCAGAAAATAAAAAACATGATCCTTGAAAATGACTATGAATCAGGGAGTGGAACTGAAGAAAATATAAGCATAACAGAATCCTATTTTGATTTTATTGTAAACGACATAACTCTTAATAAAAAACTGAGAGTGGGAGTTGATGCAGGAAACGGCACAGCCGGACCTTTTGCTGTGGAAGTTCTTAAAAGACTCGGGTGCGAAGTTTACGATATTTACTGCGATATGGACGGAACCTTCCCCAACCATGAAGCTGATCCAACTGTTGAAAAAAACCTTGAAGACCTTAAAAAACTTGTAAAAGAAAACAGCCTTGACATTGGAATAGGTTTTGACGGAGACGGCGACAGACTTGGAATAATTGACAGTTCAGGAAACATAATCTACGGCGATCAGATGATGATTATATTTGCCAGGGAAGTTTTAGAAAACAATCCTGAAGCTGTTTTCATCTCAGAAGTGAAATGTTCCTTTACAATGTATGAAGATATTGAAAAAAACGGCGGAAAAGCGGTTATGTGGAAAACCGGCCATTCCAAAATAAAGAAGAAAATGAAGGAAACAAATGCTCTTCTTGCCGGAGAAATGAGCGGTCATATTTTCTTTGCAGACAGATATTTCGGTCACGACGACGGAATTTATGCGGCATGCAGAATGCTTGAAATAATGGATAAAACCGGTAAATCTCCGTCGCAGCTTATCGATGATGTTCCAAAAACCTTTTCAACTCCTGAAATAAGAATGGAATGCCCTGAAGATAAAAAACCATCTATTGTTTCAGAAATGACTGAAATATTCAAAAGGACAAACAAGGTAATTGATATAGACGGAGCAAGAATTCTATACGACGACGGATGGGGACTGATAAGATCTTCAAATACTCAGCCTGTTCTTGTACTGCGGTTTGAATCATATACTGAAGACGGTCTTTTAAGAATAAAAAATGAAATTGAATCAGAACTGCAAAAACTTATAATGTGAATTCAATAAATTTTTATATAAATAAATACAGGTTTCGGGCTGTAAATAAAATCGCAGTTTATTTTATTCTGCCCGAAATCTGAAAAAAATTCAGCCGCAGTTTTATAACACAAAATATTTTGCGAAATAATTCCTGAAACACAAAAGCACAGACCCTGTTTTTTGTGCAGAGAAAAACCCCTGAACCATCTGAAAACAATAAAAAATATTTAAAATTTCTTGCACCTTATACTTTTTTTGTGATATTTTAATAAATAAATTTTTTAATCAAGCATTGTAAGGGGTTTCATATCATGTCTTTTTCTCGCCAAAAAGATTTATAATCATATTATAAAAGTGAACAATGATACCTCGAAAAAACGCTTTTTTTGTTTCATTTTTTCCAAGAAAGAAGGAGGATTAATTTTGACTGCCGAAAAGAACAAGGTTGAGGGAACAGTAAAATGGTTCAGCAACAAAAAAGGTTATGGTTTTATTGAAAAGGGAGACGGAAGCGGAGATATTTTTGTACACCACAGTGCAATTGATATGCCGGGATTTCGCACACTTACAGAAGGTGAAAAAGTGATTTTTGACATTGAACAAAACGACAGGGGATACGCTGCCAAAAATGTCGTAAGATCATAATCAATTATTTACAAAACTTTTAAGTGCTGTTTTTATTCAAAAAAACAGCACTTTATTTTTAAGGTTGAACCATTTGCCTTTTTTTCCTATATTAGGTCTCCGTTTACTTGCAGAAGCCGGCTTAAAATTTTGACAGGAATAAAATTTTCTCTCAAGCTACTGCATGAATATTTTAACCGGAGACATTATGTTCAATCTATCCAAAAGCCAGCAGGACGCCGTAAATCATATTGACGGTCCTGCACTTGTAGTCGCAGGCGCCGGTTCAGGAAAAACCAGAACACTCACGGCAAAAATTGCACATCTGGTAAATTCCGGATTCGACCCCGGAAAAATTCTTGCCATCACATTCACCAACAAAGCAGCAGATGAAATGAAACAAAGGCTTTTTGATATTACCGGCCTTGATGAAATTTCTTTTCCATGGGTAAGAACATATCATTCTGCATGCTTTAAAATTTTCAAGGCCGAAGCCCATCTGATTGGATATAAACTTCCTTTGCAGGTTCTTGATATTTATCATCAGCAGAAAATTCTTGAAGAAGTTCTTGTAAGAATGAATATTGACAAAAAAAACATGGGAGAAATCAGGGCAAGGATATCCATTGCCAAAAACTACGGGGATCCTTTTGAATATTTCCAGCTGAACCCTTTTACCAAAGGGCTTAGAATAGAAGATGTCTTCAGGGAATACGAAAAAGTTCAAAAAGAACAGAATGCACTTGATTTTGACAACATACTCTACCTTACAAGAAACCTATTAAGGGACAACAGTGAAGTCAGAGGAAAATACCAGAAAATGTTTGATTATGTCCTGATCGATGAATATCAGGATACAAACAACCTCCAGGAAGAGTTGACACAGCTTCTTCTTGGTCATGACAG
>JBFWJK010000033.1:0-23304 GCA_050253255.1 Desulfobacteraceae bacterium
AAAAAGAAGATCTGCACTGTTATGCCTACGATTCAAAAGTAGGGAGTTTCATCCCTGATTTTGCAGTTTTTCCAAGATCAGCAAAACAGGTATCAAAGATACTTGAGCTGTGCTGTGAAAAAAGGATTTTTGCAGTTACCAGAGGGGCAGGCACAGGTACAACCGGAGGAAGCGTACCTGTCAGGGGAGGGATTGTAATCTGTCTTTCAGGAATGAATGAAATTCTGGAAATCAACTGTTCGGATTTCTATGCAAGAGTACAGCCAGGAGTATTTACAGGTGATTTTCAGCGCGAAGTAATGAAATACAATATGTTTTACCCTCCCGATCCTGCGAGTTCAGATTTTTGTACACTTGGTGGAAACATTGCAGAATGTGCAGGAGGACCGAAAGCAGTTAAGTACGGGGTTACAAAGGATTATGTGCTTGGACTTGAAGCTGTGCTTCCAACTGGTGAAATCATTAAAACCGGAGTCAGGACTGTCAAAGGCGTAACAGGTTATGATCTCACCAAACTGATTACAGGCTCCGAAGGAACACTTGCAATTATAACAGAAGCTGTGTTAAAGCTTCTTCCCGCACCCGAATCAGTAAAGACAATGATTTCCTTCTTTCCTTCAATAAACGATGCCGCCGAAACAGTTTCCAGTATAATTCAAAACGGCCTTATTCCAAGGGTTCTTGAATATATGGATCAGTTATCTATTGAATGCATAAAAGATGATGTACTTTTCAGTTTCCCGGAAAATTCAAAAGCGCTTCTTATTATTGAATGTGACGGTAAAAAGGATTTTATTGAGAGTGAAATTGAATCAATTGTAAAAATATGTAAAAAAAATAATGCGTTGAGCACACTTGCCGCTGATGATGAAGGAGTTAAAAAAAGTATATGGGATGTCAGAAAATCTCTTTCTTCATCTTTATTCAAATACGGACCGCATAAAATTAATGAAGATATAGTTGTCCCGAGAAGCAGAGTTCCTGATGTGGTTTCAAAGATAGAAGAGCTTAAAGAAAAGACAGGTCTTCACATGGTATCGTTTGGACATGCCGGAGATGGCAATATACATTTTAATATTATACTTGATAAAACAGATAAAATGATGCATGAAAGAGCTGTTGAATCCGTGGCAAAGCTTTTTGAGTTTGTTGTAGGCCTTGGAGGAACTCTTTCAGGCGAGCACGGAATCGGGATAAGCAAAAAAGAATATTTAGGTCTGGAAATTGACAGAAGTCAAAGGGACCTGATGCGAAGAATAAAAAACGCCTTTGATCCGGCCGGAATTCTAAACCCGGGAAAAATACTTTGAAATAGGTTTAAAATGAATAAAATAACCGGAATAATCATTACGTTAAACGAAGAAAAAAATATTAAAGAGTGTATCTCTTCAATTCAGAAGGTTTGTGATGAAGTTATTGTTGTAGATTCGCTGAGTTCTGATAATACAGTTAAAATTGCGGAGGAATGCGGGGCACGAGTTTATCTTCAGAAATATCTTGGTGACGGACCTCAAAAGGCTTTTGGCGTCAAGTATGCTAAAAATGACTGGATTCTAAGTCTTGATGCAGATGAAAGGCTTGAAGACGATTTAGTTGAAAAAATATCAACGCTTAAGCTTGATAATGAAAATATAGCTTTTGCATTCAGAAGAAGAAATTTTGTTGGTAACCACTGGATAAAAGCTGCCGGATTTTACCCTGATTATGTAACAAGGCTGTATAACAGAAAAACTTCAGGTTATCTTGAGAAAAAAGCCCATTCAAAAGTCAAAGCACCCAAAATAAAAAAAATTAAAGCACATATAACTCATTATACTTATGAAAGTTATTCTCACTGGCTTGAAAGACTTAACTGGCTTAGCTCACGTGATGCCTGGGCCTATTTTGAAAAAGGTAAAAAACCTAACAAATACAGACCATTTATAAGTGCACTGGGAGCATTTTTTCAGAAATTTATTGTAAAAGGCGGTTTTTTACAGGGTGTGGACGGATTGACTGTAACTTTAACAACAATTGTCAGAGCTTATATGAAGTATACAAAGCTTAATGAAATGTATGACAACAAAGACAGATTTAAATAATTCAATGATAAATGATTTATTTGTAAAAATTAAAAATAACCGGAAATTATTAAATTTAAACAATTTTGTTTTTTTTATTATTATTGTATACTGTGCGACTCCTTTTATAAATGACAACTTAAAGTCAACAGCTGAAGTGCTTTTAGGTGTTTATTTTTTTTATTTGCTTGTAGCAAATCCCGGCTCTTTCAGGACTGATAAACTCACATTACTTTTTTTTGCAGCATTGATTGTTCAGATTCTTTCATGGTGTTTTTTAAAATATTCAAATCCTGAATTTGCCTATCATGTTCCTAAGATTGACAGGTTGGGTAAATTATTTTTGTTTATACCAATTGCATGGGGATTAAAAAATTTTAATAACAATTTTGTAAAATATTTATCTATTGTTGCAATAATTTGTTTTTTTGCAGGTCTTTTTGTTCATTCTGACTTTTTATTTGAGGTAACTAATGCCTTAAAAGGCGATAGAGTGGATTTTGGTATTAGAAATGCCCAGCATCCGAGCATGGTATTTGGAGTAGTTTTTATATTCAGTTTTTTTAATGTGTTTATATTTTAAAATAAAAACACATTTATATTATTTTTATTTACATCATTTATTATTCTTTCTTTTACAGGAATTATATTTACTCAAACACGGCAGACATATTTTGCCTTGGCATCTACAGGCTTTTTAACTGCTTTACTAGCATATTTTTTGAAAATTTCAATCAAGAGAAAAATTGTTTTTTTTGCTGTTATGGCAACATGTTGTGTAACATTTTTACTCAATACGGATACTTTCTTTAAAAGATTTAATGGAGAGTTAAACATAGCGTATTTGGCAGAGAATTATCAGAAAAATAAAAAAAATTTATCCGGGTTTGATGAAAAAATTAATTTTATTGTTAAAAGCATACCTGAAACTAGTATAGGAATAAGACTAAAATCAATAATTGAATCTTCAAAATGGATTGCAAAAAAACCTTTGTTTGGATGGGGGAGTGATGGAAGAAGTATTGTCATCAGTGAGTCAAATAATTTTTCAAAAAGCTCAAGGGTTAAATTTGGTCATTTACATAATTATTTTTTTGAAGTCTTGGTTTCATACGGTATTTTCGGATTGACAATTATAATATTACTGTATTGCCTTATTTTAAAAGCAGTTAAAGGATATAAAGGGACTTTTAATGATAAATCTAAGGGATTGTTTAGCATTACTTTTTGTTTTGTTGTTTACTGGATGATTATGAATAATTTTGAATCATACAACTCGTTTTGGACAGGTGTTTTTGTTCATAATTTTGTATGTGGTTGTATTTATTCAAGACATTTGTATGCTAAAGACGAGCTGTAGTTCTAGTTTAATTTATTCAAATTTATACAAGTAGGTATTTTTATATGGGAAACACAAAAATTTTTATTATCAGCCTTGATAAATCAAGTGACAGATTAAAGCAGATATCTGAATCGTTAAAAAATATTTTTATTAAATTTGAAATATTTGATGCTGTGGATGGTAGAGAAAATAAAGACCATCATCTTTTTAGTAAGTATAATCATAAAAAAAGATTGTTTATCAAGGGCAAGCCATTAAGAGGGCCACAATTAGGCTGTTATGGAAGCCATTATTTATTATGGGAAAAATGCGTTTCTTTAAATGAGCCAATAATTGTCTTAGAAGATGATGCCATTATTGAAGAGGAGAAGTTTTTAAAATTCTATAATAATATTAGCCTTTTAAAATCAGATTATGAATGCATTCGCTTTTTTTATAATACTACAGGTAAGAATAAATTTTTACCTGTAGAAGATTTTGGAGAATTTGAAATAATTAAATTTAATAAAGGTCCAATGCACACAGTTGGATATTATATTACACCAGATGGCGCTAGAAAGTTTTTACAAAACTCTAAAGAATGGATACTTCCTGTTGATATATTTATGGACAGGTTTTGGAAAAATAAAGTTGAATGCTATGGAATCGTACCGGTTTGTGTGAATCATGGAAGAGAAATTTTTGGTTCTGATATTGGCAGTAACAGTTCTCAAAAAAAAGTTAAAAGGAGTTTGTTAGTAAAAATCAGGCGAGAATTTTTTGCAGTTAAAGAGCTTTTGTCCAGAACATGGCATAATTTAAAATTTCAATTTTTTAAAAATTAATTCTTAAATAGATAATTGTATGTCACTTATCTATTTATTTATAATAAAATTTTTACGCGATAAATAAACATTTTCTCCTTGCGTCCACTCTTTATAAAAACCTTTGGTCCCACAGTAAAAGCTTCGATTACACCCTTGTTTCATTCTTTCATGAAGTTCAATTATAATAGAATTTACTCTATGAATCCATCTAGAAGTATCGCTAAATACTTCTTTTTCAGCTCCTTCAATATCAATTTTTAAAATATCTATTTCCTCAAGGTTGAAATCTTCTATAATATTTTGAATTGTAATTGCATTCACAGTTTGAAAAAAAGGTTTTTCAGGACTAGATAAAAATTCTTTTTCTTCAGTCATAAATCCCCAGTTTCCTAATCCAGGATCAATTATTTTAATTTCTTCTTTTTTATTCCATAAAGCTGCTCTAATTGGAATAATGTTAGGGTAAGAAGCTGTGTTTTTTATTAAAAGATTAAAATTCTTAGCTTCAGGTTCTATTGCAATAATTTGAGAAGTTGGATATTTATTAGCAAAATATATTGATGCAAGTCCTATATTAGCTCCTGCGTCAATTATTGTATTGGGCATTTTTTCAAGGCTAAAATTATATTCATTTTTTATAAATATTTGTTTATAGGTTGATATGTCTGAAGATAATGCTCGTAAATAAAAAGGATATGAGTAATGTTTTTTGTTTACTTCTAAAAGCGTTGGTTTTTTTGATACCATTGCCTTTATATAATAATAAATGCCTTTGATTCCAAAGATTTGTTTGTAAAGTTTTAATTTGTGTAACATAATTTATTTTATCCTTTGATTTTCTATAACTTTAAAAAAAGTTAATTGTTCTTTAAAGCTTTAACAATTATTGTTTCTCCAAATAATAGTTTTTTAGGAAACATTTTTTAAAAACTCTGTTTGCTTCTCTCATAAAATCAAATCGTTTTGTTATATGTTCAATGCCGTTTATACAGATAATACAGTCGCACGAGTTGTTTTCAAACGACAAATCATTTGTCATATCGCCTTGCTTAAATTTTTTATGATCAATTTGTAATAAATTTCCATTATCAATTCCTAAAACATCTTCAAAACCATTATCCTTTAGTCGGAGAAAAGCACCAGCTCCACATGGAATATCAATTATTCCTGCATTTTTATTTTTGTTTATCATCTTCATGATAGTTTCGTGAGTATTTTTAGAAGTGTTTATAAGCACATTCTTATAATTACTGACCAACTTTTTTCCCTTTAAACAAAAAAATTTATTAAGCTTCCATTATTCCGAGATATCTGATTTTTAATCTGTCAAAGTCAAACTTGGTGTAGTTTCCTATTTGACTTTCGAGTTCGCGGTATTTGTCAATAAAGACCTCACCGGAATCTATCTGTTTTAAAATATTTTTCAGGTTTGTGTGTGAGTAGAAAATTGAAAAAGCATTAAAGTCTTCTATTTCTTTAAACTTTTCTTCAATTAAAAACGGTTTTTTTAGACCAAAGCCTAAATTAAAACTTCCAGAAATTCTGTTATTTATATATTCTTCTCTAAGCTCATGATGTATCAGGGGCATAATAAAATCACAATTATTAATGTAACTTAAAAAAAGGTTGTTTTCTAAATAGCTGTTAAACCATATAAATCTGTTTTCAATATTATGTGCAATAATTTTTTCTTCGATTGTTTTAATATCATTTTCATTTGGTTTTCCTAGAAACAAAAATTTAGTTTTTTTCAGTCCGGCATTTTTAACAGCATCAATTAAATCAAGATAATTTCTTCTCTTAAGCTCAATATTTCCTGGAACTCCGATCCATATTTCATTGTCAGGCTTTAAACTTATCATATTGTCAGTTACCGGATAAAAAATTGAGTACAAAGTATCAATTTTTTTAGCGGAATCAATTTTTCCCCTTATATTGTTCGTCAGATAGTCATTGAGCGTAAAATATCCTCTGATTTTTTTTGTTATAATTTTTTGTGTAAAGCTGTTATCCAGCTTTTTTATATGATGAATAATACCAAAAAAAGAAATGTTTTTAGTAAAAAGCAGAAGATCTCTAACTTTATTATTTTCAGCAGTATTTATAATACAGGTGGATATTTTGTTTTTTTTTAAAAATTTTTTTATTTCAAAAAGAGTTTTAAGCCAGTGGAATATACCTTTTGATTTAAAAAGATAAATATCATCAAATTCCAATTCAGGAAGTTTTGAATAAGCTTTTTCTTCGGAAATCAGAAACACTTTTAAGTTTCTGTTTTTCAAATAAATATACTGGCTGTATATGCACTCACTGTGACCTTTATAAAGTTCAATAATACAAAAATTTTTTGACACTTTTAAACCTTGCTATATTTGTTGAATTAACCTTTGAAACAATATTGTAGTTAATTAATGTTTTGATTTTATTAATTGTTTTTCATTTTTTGTAAAATTTAACCTGCTCACTTAAAACCTCTTTATATATCTCAGGCCTTAATACGGCATTTTCAACAGGATCAAAATTTCTGTTGTAAATTTCATAAAATCCTGTGGGGTAAGCTACAGTAATTCTGTCGTTTTCGATTACAGCTTTTTTTGAAAAACCACCAGAAAATACCCATTTCCTTTCATTTTCATTAAAAAGGCTTCTTCCGTTGGAAATTTCTTCTTCTGAGTTTTTTAAACCAAAAACTTCATTCAGCATAGTTGGAGCTACATCAAGATGGCTTGTAAGGTGATTAAAACTCTGAGATTTTTTATCTGGCCAGTGGATAATCAATGGTACTTTTACCTGATAATCAGTAAAGTTGCCTCCGTGGCCCCAGTAATTATTGCCCGAATCATTGAATTCCTCGCCATGATCCCCTGATATGAGAACTATTGTGTTTTTAAGAAGATCTCTTTTTTCAAGATCATCAAGTACTTCTGCGATAAGAGTATCGATATATGACAGAGTGATTTTATATCTGTTTTTCATCGGCAGACTGTCATAGTCAGGTCCAAGTTTGTGATATTCAATTTTGTCCAAATACGGCTTGAAGCTGTTGTTGACTTTAAAATCTGAAGGGAAGCTGTAGGAATGTGCAGCATCATAAAAAAGAAAACCGAAAAAAGGCTGTTTCTTTTGTGCTTTGTCTATCCATCCAAGCCAGTCATTTGTTATGTCAACGTCCCTTTCCCAGGCCGTATCCCCTTTGGAGTCAATTCTCAAATCCTTTATTTTTGAAAATACAGTATCGTGAAAAGGCGGAGCTTTTAAAGTTGCACTTCCAAAAATTCCTGTCTGATAATTATTTGACAAAAGAGTGTTAATAAAAACCGGAGAAATTCCTTCATCTTCTATTGCATTCCAGTAGGTTCCTGCAAGCCCGTAAAAAAGGGTAAAAATTCCTTCTCTTGTTCCGTTGCCTCCACTTAGATGGTTAAGGAATTTTAAAGTGTTGTCTTTATTAGAAAAAGCAGAAACAGAAGGCATGATTTCCGGTTCAACCATGTCAGACCTTAAGCTGTCTATTATTATATAAAGAATGTTTAAATTCTTTGACGACCCAAAATCAAGATTTTCAGGTGGATAGTCAAGTTTGGAATCAAAAAAAGCGTCATTTTTGAATTCAATTGCATCAGCAGTTTCAATTATATTGTGTTTCTGAAAAAATCTTTTAGCAGTCAAGGGTTTGAATAATGGGAGAATATTTGCTGATGAAGTAATTATTCTCATGTTTTTTGCATCTGCATAGGCATGAATCATATGAGATGAAAGAAGACAGATAAAAAATAAGGAGTAAACTGCTGATTTGACCATTTTCCGGGGAGCAAATATTTTTTCAAGTTTAAAGGCAAAAAAAAGCTGAACTGAGAATATCAGTATAAATAACAAGAAAGCATATAAATATGAAGAAGCAGGGAAGTTAAAGATTTCTCTACCTCCGATTAAAACAAGGTTTAAAACCTCCATATTTATGTGAAATCTGTATTGTGCATATACTTTAAGATTAATAAAAAGGAGAAAAATCAAAGCAGCCATAATAAAACTGAAAATTAATTTTAAAATATTTATATATGGAATTAAATATTTTAAAAAAAGAGCAAACGGCAGAAATAAGATAGTTATAAAAAAAGAATGGCCTGCACAGGAAATAATAAAGTAGGATATTGACCAGGGGTCAGACAGATTCATAAGAAATGATGAGTAAAACAGAAAAACTGTAAAAAGAGAAATAAAGTTAAAAAAAATAAAATTGTTTATCCTGAATCTGTCTTTTGCTAAAAATTCTTTTATTTTCATGATGTTTCAATCGGTTATATGGTTTTTACTGGATAAGAAGGCTGTTATCTTCAGTCCCGAAAATTTCATCTGAAAAAAGAAGGCTCTGTGTCTGTTTTTTTTCAATGTAGCATTTTATGCACAAAGCGCATTTTGTTCTGCAGACAGGGTCTGTGCAGTCAAACTCGCCGAAGCAGTCAGTGTGTGTATCGATAATTTGCTTTAAAAGCTTTTTTTTATTCATTTTATCTCCATTGCCTTGAGAATTGATTGGTGAATATAGCCGTTTGAGGCAGCTATTTCATCCATAAAGGGATTGTACTTATTGTTGCTGAAATCTGTAACAGTTGCACCTGCTTCTTCAGCGATTATAATTCCGGCCGCAGTATCCCACGGTTTAAGATTCTGCTCAAAAAAACCTTCAAAAACACCTGATGCAGTGTAGCAGAGGTCTAGTGCGGCAGAGCCAAGCCTTCTGACTCCTCTGGATATTTTGAGTATATTAAAAAACCTTTGTGAAAGTTCATCAATTATTTCCGTGAAATTGTATGGAAATCCTGTGACAATAAGTGAATCATTAATATTGTTTTTTTGGGAAACTTCAAGTTTTTTCTCACCCAGAAAGGCCCCGCCTCCTTTGAGAGCAGAGTATAATTCGTTTGTATATGGATTGTATACTACTCCGGCCACCGGGGCTTCAGATTTGTATAGGGCTACTGAAACACTGAAAATCGGGAGTTTGTTTGCAAAATTTGTTGTACCGTCAAGAGGATCTATTATCCACTTGAAATCGGAATTCCCTTCGATTTCACCGCATTCTTCAGATAGAACAAAGTGATCCGGGAAGGTTTTTCTGATAATTTGTATAATGGCTTTTTCAGACTCTTTGTCAGCCGTTGTAACAATATCGACAGGTCCTTTTTTTGTTATCTGAGGATCCTCCCTGAAATATTCATTAAGAATCTTTCCTCCTTCAAGGGCTGCCTCTTTTGCAATTTCAAGAAACTTAAAGCTGTCTTTCATAAACTATTCAAACCTTAAATATATTAAAACAAAATAAAACTTTTATTGAACCTAAATTAAATAACTTATCTCATCAAGCTTTTTATCAAGAATATTGTACAGGGTTTCAAGGCTGGCTCTTTTTTTTGCAGTAATCGAAACAGCACTGTACTTTTTTTCAAGAGCGGCAGCCGTGTCTTTGTCAACAAGATCAGCTTTGTTAAGCGCTAAAACCATTGGAATATGATTAAGTTTCAGCTCTGTAATAATGGTGTGTACAGCTTCAATCTGATTTTCCATAAATGGATTTGACATATCAGCAACATGAAGAAGGATGTCTGCTGATTCAAGTTCTTCAAGAGTTGCCTTGAAAGCTGTTTTAAGATCTTTTGGCAGATCTCTTATAAAACCAACTGTATCAGTGATTACAACTTCCCGTTCTCTTGGGAATCTGAGCCTTCTTGATGTCGGATCAAGGGTTGCAAAAAGCTTGTCTTCAGACAGGACTCCGCTCTGGGTCAGAGTGTTCAGAAGAGTTGACTTTCCGGCGTTTGTATATCCAACAATGGAAATTACAGGCACATTGTTTCTCTCTCGTTTTGCTCTTTGCTTTTCCCTGTTTTTCTGGACTTTTTTAAGTTCCTTTTCAAGTCTGGTAATTTGTTCCCTGGCTTTTCTTCTGTCTGTTTCAAGTTTGGTTTCCCCAGGTCCTCTTCCGCCTATTCCTCCTGCAAGCCTTGACAGAGCAGTGTTCTGCTGCATGATAAGTCTTGGCATAAGGTATTTTTGCTGCGCAAGTGCGACCTGAAGTTTTCCTTCTCTTGTTTTTGCCCTTGAGGCAAATATGTCAAGGATCAGCTGTGTTCTGTCTATTACCTTGATATCGAGAGCTTCGGAAATTGAGTTTATCTGTGAGGGACTCAGTTCCTGATCAAAAATGATCATTGAAGCATCCTTACTTAAAGCCGTTATTGACAGTTCGTTTATTTTACCTTTACCAATAAGGTATTTGGGGTCAGGCTTTTTCCTTGACTGAAAAATTTTTTCTACAGTTTCCACACCTGCTGTTTTGGCAAGTTCTTCAAGTTCTTCAAGTGAGTTTTCAGCATCATATTTAGAGTGAGCTGAAGCATTGATCAAAATGGCCTTTTCATCAGCCTTGCTTTTTTTTGATGCCGGGCTCTTACGGGATATTTCATCCTCTAATGAAGAAATAAGTTCAAGACAGTTATTGCTTAGATCCGAAACAGATTTTTTTTCGCTTATAAAGTAGGGGGTTGAGTTCTTTTCGTCAAAAATAAGATGGGCATAAAATATACCGTCAGGCTGACCTTCAGAATCAATTGTAACAGCGCAGATAAGATCTAGTCTCAGCAGTGCAAGGTCAGTAAGGTCATCGGAAGAAAGAGATTCGTCCGGCTTGAGGTGAGTATGAACGCATCTCAGTCCCCTCAGTCTTCCTGAAGAGCCTCTGTAGCCTGAAAGATCAGGTATCATGATCTGCTGATTTGTACCGATTATTACAATTTCAATATTGCCTCTTCTGTCGATAAGAAGGCCTATCTGTCTTTTGATCTGTTTTGATAACGCACACATTTTCAAAGCAGTATTAAAATCAACAATACTGTCTGGAGATGTTTTTTCATAATAAAGAGATTCAATTTCTTTAAGAACAGAACCTCTTATACCGTCTGTCTTTCCAAATATTTTTTTCATTAGCTATCCTGATCAGGAATAATTGAGGGCAAGTTCTTCAAATCTTGTATATCTGCCTATAAAACTCATATTGACTGTTCCAACAGCACCGTTTCTGTGCTTTGCAATTATAATTTCCGCAAGCCCCTTGTTCGGATTGTTTTCATCTTTATTATATACTTCATCTCTGTATATAAATGAAACAATATCTGCATCCTGCTCCAGAGCTCCTGATTCTCTGAGGTCTGAAAGCATCGGCCTTTTATCGCTTCTTTGTTCAAGGGTTCGGTTAAGCTGTGAAAGGGCAATAACAGGGATGTTGAGTTCCTTTGCAAGCATTTTAAGAGACCTTGATATTTCTGCAATTTCAAGATCCCTTCTGTCTGACTTTGTCTGAGAATTCATAAGCTGAAGATAATCAATGATCAAAAGGCCAAGCCCTTTGTCCATCTTAAGTCTTCTTGCCTTTGTCCTTATTTCCAGAGGATTCACATCAGGAGAATCATCGATGAAAATCGGAGCATCATATAAAATTGATGCGGCATTATGAACCCTGTCCCAGTCCTCCTTGTCAAGAAAACCGCCTCTGATTTTAGAAGAGTCTACCCTTGCCTCTGCAGTTAAAAGTCTCATTGAAAGCTGATCTTTAGACATTTCAAGGGAAAAAATTCCAACCGGAGTGTTTGAGCCTACTGCAACATTTCTTGCAAGATTTAGGGCAAAAGCCGTTTTTCCCATTGCCGGTCTTGCCGCAAGAATAATCAGATCCGAGCCCTGAAGTCCTGAAGTGATCTTGTCAAGACTTTTGTATCCGGTCGGAATTCCGGTTATCTTGCTGTCATTTCCCTGTCTTTCATCAAGAGTGTTGATGTTGATGTCTATAAGGGAATTCAAGGGAGAGAAATTTGGCCTTTGTTTTTTTTCTGTTATTTCAAATATTTTTTTTTCAGCAAAATCAAGTATTTCAGAAGCGCTTCCTGTTTCACCGTAACATTTTGTAATAATCTGGGAATCGGAATTGATCAGTCTGCGCAGGTGGGATTTGTCTCTTATTATTTTTGCATAATCAACAGGGTTTGGGGCAATTGGAGAAAGTTCAATTATTGAAGCAAGTTCCTGTTTACCCCCGGCATTTTCAAGCTCACCTCTTTCAAGAAGGTGGTTTGCAAGGGTTACAAGGTCTATAGGCCTGTTGTTACTGAAAAGATTCAGCATTGATGTGTAAATGAGACTGTAGGAATTTTTGTAGAAATCTTCGGCGCTTACAAGATCTGCCACATCCAGCAGAGTGTCGTTGTCTAAAAGTATTGTTGCCAGTAAAGAAGATTCCGCCTCATAGTTCTGAGGCGGAATCTTTGCTTCAAAAATTTTAGAAACATCAGTATTTTTTGACATAATTTATCTCTGTCTTTCACCTGAGCTGAGCATTTAATATTTAAATCAGAATAAATATTTTATTTCAACTTTGTGCTGTCTTGTTCTTTTAAAGTTTAAAATTGCCCAAGTAAGATTTCAGCCGGAAAATCCGGCTGAAAATTATTGCAAAATACTTATGTTCGATAGAGGAGATAAAAAAGATTATTCCTCAGGAAGAACAGAAATTATTATCTCTGGTTCTACATCTTTATAAATTCTTACAGGAACTGAGTATTCTCCAAGTTCCTTGATAGGCTTGGAAAGAAGAAGCATTCTTTTTTCTATGGAAATATCCTGCTTCTCAAGCTCATCTATAATATCCTGAACAGTAACAGAACCGTAAAGTTTTGTTTCTTCTGCAACTTTTGCACGTATTTCACATCTTACGCCTTCAAGACGCTTCGCCATCTCTTCGGCAATTTCTTTTTCTTTTGCAATCTGGGCCTGAACTTTTTTGGCTTCCTGCTCCATTATCTTTCTGTTAGCATCGGTTGCAATAACCGCTTTCTGCTGAGGAAGCAGGTAATTTCTAGCATATCCGTCTGCAACATTCACTTCTGAACCGATAATTCCAAGTGAACTGATTGTTTCTTTAAGTATAACTTTCATGAGTCCTCCATGTAAATGCCAATCAAATTGAGCTTATATATAAGGTATGTTTTTATTCAACTTTTCCAACATAAGGCAGAAGTGCAATATGTCTTGACCTTTTAATTGCAGTGCTCAGCTCTCTTTGATGTTTTGCACATGTACCTGTTATTCTTCTTGGAATTATCTTTCCTCTTTCAGTTATAAAATGCTTTAATGTCTTAGGGTCTTTGTAATCGATTGTAATATTCTGATCAACGCAGAACTTGCAGACTTTTTTTCTTCTGTAGACCTTCTTTTTTCTTCTTTTCATGTAAGCCATTATTATAGGTCCTCCTCTGTGGATGTTTCTGCTGTTTCTTCTTCAGGTGTCTCTTCTGCGGCTTCTTCCGGCGCATTTTCCTGTTCGGTGATTTCAGTTTTGATCTGCTCAACGTCAGGCTTTTCATCAATCAGAACAGTCAGGTATCTCATTACCTTTTCATCAAGTCTGAAATATCTTTCAATTTCCTTGATAAGTTCACCCGGAGCACAGAATTCAACTCTGTAATAATGACCTCTTGTTTTTTTTCTGATTTCATAGGCAAGTTTAAGGGATCCCCAGTCATCAGTCTTTAGATGAACGCCTTCTCCTTTTTCGATCTGGGAAAGCATTCTGCCATAGATTTCCTCCCAGGTTTCTTTACCTGTATCCGGATCCATGACAATAATAGTTTCATAACGCTTCATAAAACCTCCTTGTGGTTTTTAAAGCCCCGGTACATTGCCGGAGCAAGGATAATTTGTATTTACAAACCAAATTTAAATATCACCTGTTTTTTTTATTGTCAAATTTAATCTTTTCAAAGAATTCTGTTTGACTGTGACAGGTGATAAATAATGAACCAGGTAAAAAAGAAATTTATTAGATAAGTAAAAAATGAAAAGAATGTCTTAAAAAAATTGACACAGAGCTTTTATTTTTGTTATGAATTAATAAATTTTTTCGTTTTTCGGAAGGGTCATCCGAAAAAAATTTACTTTGTAACTAAAACTAAGGAGAAAAGAAATGAAGAAAGTATTGGTTGCAGCTATGGCTGTAGCTCTTGCAGCGGCAATGTGTGTTCCTGCGAGTGCTTTTGAAAACGAATTTGGCGGTTACTGGAGAACCAGAGCTTATACTCAACAGGATTTTTCCGGTTCTGATAATGAAGTCCAGGATCTTCAGCAGGTAGATACAAGAACCCGTCTTTACTACACAGCAAAATTTTCTGATGATTTCAAGTTTGTTAACAAATTTGAATTTAACTCTGTTTGGGGTGATGATAATGGTGGTGATGTAGGTGCAGACGGCGACAACTTTAAAGTCAAAAATTCTTACATAGATTATAATCTTGGCAACTACAATTTTAAAATCGGTACACAGGGTGCTGTTCTAGCTCGTGGTTTGATCATGGATGATGACTTCAGTGGTGCTGTAATAACCGGAACTTTTGGTGGAGTAACTGTTCCTTTCTACTGGATTAAAAACGTAGAAGGCGGAGAAGGTCCTGATTATAATGATGCTGATGCTGATACAATAGTAATTGCTCCTGAATTTAAAACAGGCAATATGAAAATCAATCCTTATCTTGTATATTCTTATATTAAAGAAAGTAATGATAAATATGAAGTAAAAACTATCGACAAGTTTCTTCCTGCTGGCGTTAAAGATGTTCATGCAGCAAACTTTGGTGTAGATATTGATGTTGCCTTGAATGAAAATGCTAATCTATGGTTTACAGGTATTTATCAGTATGGACAGGCTGAGTATAATGATGTAGATTACGATCTTTCTTCATATCTTGTTGCTCTTGGTGGTAAAATTGGTCTTGGAGAAATTGGTCTTCATGGTGAGTTTTTCTATGCATCAGGTGATGAAGATGGTACTGCAGATGGTGATTTTGATGCTTTTGTAGATATTACACAGGGTCAGTCTTACTATTGGTCAGAAATTATGGGTTATGGACTTATTGATAACCAGGTTTCAAACAATTCTTGTGCAGACAAAATTTCAAACATAATGGCTCTTAACATCGGGGCTTCAATGTCTCCAATGGATAAGCTTACTGTTGGTGCTGATATCTGGTACGCAATGCTTGCAGAAGATGAAGTTGTAAATGGTTCAAAAGAAGACTACCTTGGAACAGAACTTGATCTTTCTGCTTCTTATGAGGTGATGGATAATCTTACTCTTGATGTTGTAGCAGCTTACCTTTTTGCAGGTGATGCAACTGGCGATGAAGATCCAATGCAGCTTGCTGCACAGCTTTCATTCTCATTCTAATAAAACAAATAATACTTTTTGTTAGATGAATAAATTAAGGCTCCTTTTTTAAGGAGCCTTTCTTTTTTGCAGCCGATATTTTATTAATCCTTAATTTTGTCTGAACTGTTTTTTATCCAAGTTTTTTTGAAATCATTCGATTGACAAGTTTCGGATTTGCTTTTCCTTTGGTTTCCTTCATAACCTGACCCATGAAAAAACTGATCAGTTTTTTATTTCCTGCCCTGTATTTTTCAACTTCATCCTGATTTGCTGCAAGAACTTTATCAACTACAGCTTCAAGTTCACTTTCGTCTGAAACCTGTTCCAGCCCTTTTTCTTTTATTATCTGACTTGGGGATTTGCCTGATTCCACAGATACAGTAAAGATTTCCCTGGCAGTTTTGTCATTGATTTTTCCATTCTTAAGTGCAGAAATGATTTCTGATACAAACTCAGGTGAAATATCAGATTTGTCTGCTTCAACGCCTTTTTCCTTAAGATAAGACATGAATGTGCCAAGTATCCAGTTGGCAGAAAGTCTGGGGTCTTTTACTGACTTTGCGCAGGTTTCATAAAATTCTGAAAGTTCTCTTGTTGAAGTAAGTGTTTCAGCCTGCTGGGGAGAAAGGCCAAGTTCTTCGATAAATCTGGCTTTCTTTTCCTCTGGAAGTTCGGGAAGCCTTTGTCTGAGTTCGTTTTTCCAGTCTTCGCTCACTTCTACAGGCACAAGATCAGGATCAGGGAAATATCTGTAGTCATGGGCTTCTTCCTTCCCCCTCATTGAAAATGTTTTGAATTTATCAGGGTTCCATAGCCTTGTTTCCTGGACAACAGACTGACCGTCTTCTATGAGTGCGATCTGTCTTGCTATTTCATGTTCTATTCCGTTTTCAACATGGCGGAATGAGTTGAGGTTTTTAATTTCAGTCCTTGTTCCAAGCTTCTGGCTTCCTTTGGGCCTTACCGAAACATTGGCATCACATCTGAAGCTCCCTTCTTCCATATTTCCGTCTGTGATCTGGAGATATTTTACTATTGAATGAAGCAGACGAAGGTAATTGCCTGCTTCTTTTGCAGATCTGATATCGGGTTCACTCACTATTTCAATAAGCGGGGTTCCTGCTCTGTTTAAATCTACATAGCTTACAGGCATTGATGAATCGTGTATCAGCTTGCCTGCATCTTCTTCCATATGTATTCTTGTGATTCCTATTCTTTTTTTCCTGCCTGTTATATCTGAATCAATTTCAAGATAGCCTGAGAGCGCAAGAGGAAGCTCAAATTGTGAAATCTGATATCCTTTGGGAAGATCAGGGTAAAAATAATTTTTTCTTGCAAATACCGATTTTTTCTGTACCTCACAGTTTGTTGCCATAGAGGCCATTATTGCAAACTCAACTGCTTTTTTGTTTAAGACCGGAAGAACACCGGGCATTCCAAGACAAACCGGGCAGGTTGACTGGTTCGGTCCGCTGCCGAATTTTGCAGGGCAGCTGCAGAAGATTTTTGTGTTTGTTTTAAGCTGAACATGAACTTCAAGACCTATTACAGGTTCAAATTCCATTTTTAATCCTTAAATTGTTTGTAATTTTATGGTTAAAGTGCAAAAAATGCAAAAAAGTTTAAATTACTGACCACCTTATTTAGGGTTCAGTATTAAATCTGATTCGAGCCGCTTTTTAATTTCCTGCTCATGCCGGAAATTATGAGCCTGAGTACAGATGGAGGAAAAGTTTTTCCTAGTTTCAAATATTATTTTAAAAAAGAGGTGTCAATATAAAAGCCTTATTTCATATTGATAAAAAGTTGCAAATGTTTATGTTTTTTAATTTTTCTTTACAGGAATTCAGATGGAATATTTTATCAGTTTAATCGGTATGGTGTTTGTAGTTGAAGGACTAATTTATTCTTTGTTTCCTTCCGGTCTTAAAAAAATTATTGTCATGATATTGTCCATGGAGGAAAAAAAGATCAGAAATATGGGTATGATACTTATGCTGGCCGGCACTTTTCTGGTATGGGCTGCAAACAGCTGATTTTTGAATATATATAAAAAACAGAAACTTATTTTTTTAGTTGCTTGATATCATTTCTCTGGTGTGATATAAATACTCTTTCGTAAATTAATTTTAAACCAAAATCAAATGGTGGCAAAATGGAAGAAAAAGAGATGGTTCAGGTTTCATCAAAAAGTTTTTCCGTAGGGGATCTTGCTGTTTACCCTGCTCATGGTGTTGGACGTATTGAGTCTATAGAGACCAAGGAGATTGGAGGGACAAAGCAGGATTTTTATATATTGAAAATTCTTGAAAACGGTATGGTAATAATGATTCCCACCTCAAATGTTCAGTCTGTAGGGCTAAGAGAGGTTATCGGTGAAAATGATATTCCAAAGATTTATGAGGTGATGCAGAATACTGATTCCATGCCCGGAGATACCCAGACCTGGAACAGAAGGTACAGGGAGTACATGGATAAGCTTAAAACCGGGTCTCTATATGATGTTGCCGAAGTTTTCAGGGATCTTTTTCTTTTGAGAATTACCAAGGATCTGTCTTTTGGTGAAAGAAAGCTTCTGGATACTGCTCAGAGTCTTCTTCTGAAAGAGCTTTGTCTTGCCAGGAATTCAGATGAAAAAACAATGATGGCTGAAATTGAAAAACTTTTTTCCAGTGAAAAAAAAGAGTTGTAAAAAAACTCTGTTTTGATCTTAGACTCAGACAGGTTCTTTTCCCAGTATGCATATAATCGAAGATTCAAGGCCAGATGCAGGCCGGTTGTTTGAGTTGACAGTCGCAAGTGATGAAGACAGGAAAAGAATTGACGTTTTCCTTAGTGCACAATTAGACTGTTCAAGAAACTTTGCTTCATGTCTTGTTGCAGAAAACAATGTTTCTGTTAACGGCAGAAATGTAAAACCTTCCTATAAAGTAAAATCAAATGATAAAGTTTGCGGCCGGATTCCTGAAATCCGGCCCATTACCGCTGAACCGGAGAATATTGATCTTAATATTATTTATGAAGATCAATATCTTGCGGTGATCAATAAGCCTCCGGGCATGGTGGTTCATCCCGCCCCCGGGCATTCATCAAGTACCCTTGTTAACGGACTTTTATATCATTTCGGAAATACCAGCTTTGAAAATGGAGCTTTAAGACCTGGAATTGTTCACAGGCTGGATAAAGACACAAGCGGCGCAATTGTTGTGGCAAAAAATCCAAAATCCCTTGAAATGCTTGGACAGAGTTTTAAAGACAGACAGGTTGAAAAAAAATACCTTGCTTTTGTCCACGGGACTCCTCCTGAAAAAGGCGTAATAGAAAAATCTGTGGGAAGACATTTGACAGAAAGAAAAAAAATGTCTGTATCGAGCAGAAACGGAAGATATGCCCTTACTTATTTTAAAGTTTTAAGAAACTTCGGGGATATTTCGCTGGTAGAAGCTGATATAAAGACCGGCAGAACTCATCAGATCCGGGTGCATTTTTCCTCTGAAGGTTTTCCGATTATCGGAGATGATCTTTACGGTTACAGATATCCCATGAAGCATCTGTGCGACAAAAGCAGGTCAATTGTCAAAAAGTATGTAAAACGGCAAATGCTGCATTCAGCTTTTATATCTTTTTATCACCCTGAAACAAAAGAAAAAGTCAGTTTTGATGCACCTTTTTATGATGATATGAAAAATTTTGTTGAAGAACTCGAAAATGAAAGGAGCTAGGAGTTGATTTTGAATCCAAAGGTTTTTTATATAACTGCAGCATCAAATGATGAAGCTGAATATATTGCACGCGAACTTGTAGAGCAAAAGCTTGCAGCCTGTGTAAATATTATCGGCCCTGTAAACTCTTTCTTCATGTGGGACAACAGTGTCCGGAACAACCCTGAAACCGCACTTATAGCAAAGACAACTTCCGAAAAGGCTGATTCTTTAATCAGTCATTTAAAGAAAATTCATTCATATGAAGTTCCGTGTATAATTTCATTTGATATTTCCGGCGGTAACACTGAATTTATTGAGTGGATTTCTGAAAGTATGGAATGATGGCTAAAAAGATTTTTATTGATATCTGCAAAAAACGGAAAATATCAGCACTTATTACAGAACCTCTCAAAAAAGGAAGTCTGTCAGGATGTGTATTTGTAATTGCCCACGGTTCAAGTAATGATATGCATCATAATCTGATCAGGGGAGTTTCTGATATTTACTCTGCAAACGGAGGAAAAACTATCAGATTCAACTTTTTGTTCAGAGAAGAAAATATAATTTCCAGAACCATAAGAATGGATAACAGCTTGTCATATTTAAAGGCATATGAGTATGCCGGTAAAAATCTTGTTTCTGAAAATGATCTTGTTTTTGCATGCGGGAAATCACTTGGGTCAAAAGTCGGAGCAGAGCTTATTTCTTCAGGCAGGATTTGTCCGGATGGTTTTATTTCCTTTGGTTACCCTCTGCATTCAAAAAATTATTTTGACAGGTTAAAATTTAGACCATTGGAGAGTCTCAATGTTCCTTCTATGTTTTTTACAGGTGAGCATGACCCGCTTTGTAAACTTGACTTTTTTACACAGGGTCTGAGCCGGCTTAAAATTAATTCAAGGCTCCACATTATCAAAAAAGCCGATCACGGACTTGGTATTGATAAAAAATACAGTGAATCGATTTTTGAAGAAATTTTTCAATCAACATCAGACTGGATTAATGGTTCCAGGTCCTGCTGAAAGTATGTTTGTTTTTTCTGATACTTTTCAACTTTGCTGAACCCGGGGAAGACTCAGTCCGGCTTTAAAATATAAAAATAGCGGACATGTGTACGCAGAAATTGATTTGAAAATACTATTGATTATTTAAATAAGATTATAAAATTGAATTTGACACATTTAAATACGCTGTTAGATTCTTTTTAGAATAGTAAAACGGTGCTGATCTGAATTTAAAATTCAGATTTTCATTAAACAAAAAGGTTATATACCAATAAGAATCAGGAGAAAATAATGTTTAAAGTAACTGATGCGGCACAGACTGAAATAGCAGCTTATTTTGCAGACAAGGAATTGAAGCCTTTGAGGGTTTTTCTTCATCCGGGAGGGTGTGCAGGGCCAGAGCTTTTAATGGCTATAGATGAAAAAAAAGAGGGAGACCAGTCTTTTGAAATCAACGGAATTGAGTTTCTGATTGAGAAAAAACTGCTTGAAGATGTTAATCCTGTTGAAATAGATTATCTGGAAACAGGATTCACTATAAATTCATCTTTGAAAGTTCAGGGCGGATGTTCCGGGTGCTGCGGAAGCTGCGGAGCATAATAATTAAAAGCGACTCAAAGAGAAGATCTTTGAGTCACTTTTATTCAGTATTTTTTTATTCCGGCCTTAATTCCCAGGGGTTTTTGATGACGATTCTGCTTAAAGAAGATGCTTTTTTACCTCTTTGTGAACACAGGCATAGATATCGGCATCATCTCCGTAAATATCTATAATATCTCTGTGGTTAATCAGATCTTCGATTATAAATGCAGTCACGTATAAAGACACAAAATTCGGATTTGCAACAATCCCTCTTATAGGAGCGATTTTGTAGTCAATATCAAAATCGTCTGCCTTTGCTACTTCTTCCAGGCATGCATGTATCTGTTTCTGAAGTCCGTTTTTATTGTTTGTTTCTATCAAATCCTTTTCAATGAGCTTCATTGCTATTGAATTGCTGAGATTTTCCGATTTTTCTTTGAGCTGGTATATGGTCTGCTGCTTTTCACGCTCTCTTGAAGATTCGATTTTTGATAGAATCTGTGATTCACGTGAACTCGGTCTGAAATTTTTCGCCATTATATTCCCTTTCTGTTTTTGTGGTCGGGAAAATATTTCGATTTTACATACATTATATAAAAAACTAAAAGCAAGTAAAATTTAATATTTAATTGTTTTATTTATTCCCAGGCTTCTATAAAAAGATTGAATTTACTGCTTATATATCTGTCTGCTACTGCTTTTACAAGTGCCTGGTTAAGTCTTGAGGGCGGATTTTCCTTTGAGTTGAATATAAAACCGGTCATTTTATTTTGGTCTGTACATCCGGGCTGAACCAGTTCAAGCCGTGAATGTATTTCCTTTATTCTGGTTCTTGATTCAATTATCAGGTTTTTTGCAATAAAAGCAGGGTACGGGTTTAAGTGGCCAAAGGGTTCGAGGAAGTTCAGCTCTCTTGAAAAGTCAGGAGAAAGCTGGTCAAAGACAATTACATTCTCTGCTTCATAAAGAGGAACAAGGTTGTGGTCTGGAATGTTTTTTTCTGCATAATCAGTAATTGATGTGCGGAAATCATGATATTTTTTGAGATCAAGAGAAAGTCCTGCAGCCTGTGTGTGTCCTCCGAAACCCTCCAGAAGATTTTTATGGGGACAAATGAGGTCATAGACTGAAATGGTTTTTGTGCTTCTGGCAGAACCTTTTAAAAGATTTCTGTCCCGGCTTAAAAGAATGCACGGCCTGTGATATTTTTTTGTAATTTTTGCTGCGGCAGTTCCGAGTATTCCAGGACTCCATTCTTCTGACATAAATAAAAGGACTTTATTTTGGAGATCTCCTGGAGTAATTTTTTTCCCGATATCATCAACAATCTTATTTTCCTTTTTTTTTCTTTCGTTGTTAAATCTTTCCAGAACTGAGCAGGCAGCTGTTATTTCATCTGTATTATCAGAAAGAAGAAGGTCTACACATATTCCGGCATGAGAAAGCCTTCCGGCTGAATTAAGCCTCGGCGCAAGATAAAATGAAATGTCTTGTGAAGATATATTTTTTTTATCGATATTCCAGTTGCTTAAAATGAGTTTTATAAGTTTGTCATCACTTTTTTTTATATAGTCAAGCCCTGCTTTTACAAGAATTCTGTTTTCTTTTACAAGAGGCACAACATCTGCAACAGTTCCTATTGCGCAAAGCCAGAGAAGTGAATTTAAAGACGGTTCTTTTGAGTGCATGAAGAAATTGTTTTCTCTCATGGTTTTTCTCAGCTGAATAACAAGATAAAATACAACTCCGGCTCCGGCAAGATGGATCAGACCGGAAGGGCAGTCTTTTCTCCATGGATTAACAACTGCATGGGCATTTACAGGGATCTCTGGTATTTTGTGATGGTCTGTTATAACAGTGTCAATATTTAGTCTTTTTGCATAATCTACTGCTTCTTTGTCGGAAGAACCGCAGTCAACTGTTATTATAAGGCTTATATTTCTTTTTTTAAAAGAATCTATGTGTTTTTTTTTAAAACCGTATCCGTCTTTTTCTCTGTGCGGAATAAAGTAAAAAAGATTTTTTACATAAGGTTTTAAAAATCTGTACAGGATAACTGTTGATGTTATTCCGTCAGCATCGTAATCACCGTAAATAAGTATGTTTTCTTTATTCAGCACAGCCCTGAATATTCTTGAGCATGCTTTTTCAATATCCCTGATTTCCCATGGAGGCGTAATTTTTTTTATATCGGGGTAGAGGAAATTTTTTATATCTTTAAGCGAACATATATTTCTGTTTGCAAGGAGTGCGGATGCAAGAGGGCTTAAACCTGTAGTTTTCTGGATTTTAATCACCTGTTCAGGTGAAGGCTTCTGTGTTTTCCATAAAGGTTTTAGCATTGATCACGTCTTGATTTTTCGGAGTTGGCTTTTTTTAAAAAAAAATATATATTACCAGATTGAGCATTTAAAAGAGAATAGTTTTTACTGCTCAATCTGGTTTTAGTTTAAAAATATTAAAATTGCAACAAGCGGGTTTAAATGGGTAAATGTGAGCTGGTTGAGCTTAAAATCGAAAAAAAAGATATTGCTCTTTTAAAATTTATATTTGAA
>JBFWJK010000034.1:0-21412 GCA_050253255.1 Desulfobacteraceae bacterium
GAATAATATTCGCTTCTGGAAACTTTCATTACTTTAAATAAAAAAGCTGTATGAATTTAAATCTTTAAAAAAGTAATTTCAGTTTGTTTACATTTTCTGAAACTTTGAATCCTGTTTTCAAGATTAAAAGAATCATTCATTTCATAATTTTGAAAAATATCAAGGCCTCTGTCCAAAAGGATTTTCCATCCGTCATCGGTTATTATGTGCCTTGCATGAATTGTTTGGGACAGGTCAAATTCCCAGGTAAATAAAATTTTTGCTGAAGCTGTATTTTCCTGAATTTTAGCAAAAAATTCTTCCTGCTGTTCTTTTCTGAACTCATCTCCAATTGTTATTAAATGTACTTCTGTTTCAATATTTTGAGGTTTAAACTTTATTATGGTTTCAATAAATTCCATAAAATTTCTTATCTGAAAAAAAATCCTTATATAAGGCTCTGTAATAACAATTCTTTTTGAATTTTGAAAATAAGGCCCAAATAATTTGTCATAGGTAATACCTGTTTCAAATTCTTCAATTTTTAAATGATTTTCTTTTGGTTCAAAATTTTCAGAAGTATTATTAATAATTTTTGTATCAAAGCTTAAAGAGGCATCTGAACAGATTTTTTCATCTTCTTTTTCATTTTCATCATCAAAATTTTCTTCCAAACAATCTTTATATTCAATTTCTTCCTTAGTTTTTACAGAAACTGTTTTTTTAGATAAAATCTTTTTATACTCAAAACTAACATGGGGATAAGTTGAATCAATTTTATAAAGCTGTTCCTTTACCCTTTTTCTTCCCTCAACCGCAAAATAAAGAATATCTTCAATTTCTTTTTCATTTGCACCACCATGCGGGAAAAGTATTTTCATCATTCCTGAAAAAGTTTTATTTACTGCATCCTTATCCCTTGTTGAAATATCTGAATTAAGAGAAAAAAGGTCGTAATATCTGTCAGAAAAATCGTGATTTCTTAAAAATCTTAAAATTTCTGCAAGATAATCAACTACAAAACCATAGCCTTTTGAAAACATTTCTCCTCTAATAATATCAACTTCCCAGCCAGGAAGATAAAAATGAATTCTGTCAAGAAAAGCAGAATCATAATAGTTTTCAGGAAGTTCATCAAAAAGGTCTGTATGTTTGAGCATATAATCAAGAGGATGTTTTGTATTTCCAACAAACACCATTGATGCCTCAGCACCTATTGTTTCAACTCCCCTTGAAAAGGTTTTGTTTGCCATATAATTTTTCATTATATCAACAAGGTCTTTTTTTACGTTTTTTTTCCTCCCTGCAAATTCATCAAATGCAACACAATCCCAGTATCCTACTAGTCCGATTTTTCCAGAACTGTTATTTACAAATAATTTTGGAACGCTTACTTCTCCGCCTGAAATAAGAATACCATGGGGAGAAAAATCTGAAAAAATATGTGATTTACCTGTTCCTTTAGGCCCAAGCTCTATTAAATTATAATTTCTTTCACAAAATGGAATAAGACGGACAAGCTGAAGAAGCTTTCTTCTTTTATCAAGTTTTTCAGGATTAAAACCTATACTCTGAACAAGAAGGTCTATCCATTCATCAGTTGTAAATTTTTTTCTTGCTTCAATATAATTATCATAATCAAAATATGAGAGCTGAATTGGTTTGAGCTGATTTATTATCCATGGAGACAGTGACTTATCTTCAAAATATTCATATTCAAGGTCAACAATTGACCATACTCCGCTTACAAGCATTTTAGGATGTTTTTTTACAGTATCAGGGTCAACAAGAACTTTATTAATCCCAAGATTTGCAAAAGAGGCCTCATATACATCTTTTTTGTCATTCAAGGCTGCACTTATTTTATCAATAACCTTATGCCTGCCTTTTTCTCTTATTACAGACTTTATAAGGCCTGATTCATTTCTGTGTACATAATGCCTGCCAAGAATTTCTTTTACAGACTCTATTCCGCTTTTAATTGATTCTTCATCTGAAGTTGCACAATACTGGCCAAGAAGATATTCAAGCACATAGGAAGGAACTATTGCATTGCCTTTAACTGTTTTTACAAGGTCTTTTCTTACAACAAGACCAGGAAAAAATTCGTTTGCTTTTTTATCAAGAGGAGTCATAATTATTTTCCAAATTTTAAATATTCACTTTAAATTGAACAGGATGCTGCATTTTTTCTGAGCCTCATTCTCGCTTAAGCTCAGAGGCAGGAGAAAAAAAACCTTTTTCTCCTGAAACCGGCTCAAAAAAAATCCAGCATCCGTTTTATCAGTAAAGAAAATTTTTTCTAAGTTATAAATCAAAATCACTTGTAAATGATTTTTTAACTATATATGGAAAAGACTTATATTCCATGAAAAAAGAAGTATCTGTTTCAGGTTCTTCAAGTTTTAAATAAACCTCTTCGCCGTTTAACTCATCTGCTTTTTTTGTAAGAACAAATCTTTTTCTTATTTCCCTGTCCCTTGGCTCAACAGATTCAATATCAAAATTCAGTAAATGAATATCTGAAACTGGCTCATTATTTTTTGAATAAATTCCGCATCTTAATATTCTGGGTCTTATTTTATCTGTAACATGCTCTTTTTGATAAAATACAACTGAAAGCTGGCCGGTTGTTATAAGACCTGAACCTCCGCCTAAAACTTCAATATTTACCTTTGAAGTATCACTTTGTCTTTTTTTGTTTATTTTCAAAACAGGCACAACAATTTCCTGTAAAGAAGCCCCGCCATGAACAAATCTGCTTCCGGAACCTTTAAGCCTTATCCTGTTTATTGATTTTGGTATCTGAATATCAAAATCGCCTTCAAAACCTGCCTCAGTGCATGAAAAAGTTTTAAGCCCGCTTTTATCAATAAGATTTTCACCAATTAAAAAACGTCTGTCCCTGTAAAGATAATTGGAATTACTCAAGTCTTCATCAAGAAAATCACTTTCTTCAAGAGCTTTATCCTGATAAAGAAATCCATGGTCTGCCGTTACAAAAAAATTGTTTGCATTATTTCCTGCAAGTTTTTTTATAATTAGCACAATTTCTTCTAAAGTTTCTTCAACTGCTTCAAAAACCCGTCCTTCAGATTCCTTTTTATCTCCGTCATTATCTATGCGGTTATGATAAATATAAACAAGGTCGTTTTCTTTAACCATGACCCTTATTTCATCTTTATTCATATTTTTAAATTCTTCTGCCTTAATGCAGACCGATGATGACAGACCGTTTTTAAGAATTTTCTGCCTGTTTTCCCTGCCTTGAGAACTTTGTCCGTCTACAATAATATTTGGAAGATTTTTTTTGGATAATTCAATTTGATTATTTGGCAAAAGAGCTGCCATTCCAAGCTGAGTATAACTTGGAATGGTTGAAAGCATTGGAAAAAGTTCAGCTTCAAAACGGTCTTCCTGCCTTAATCTGCTTTGAAGTTCAGCCCCTGTTTCATATCTTAGAGCATCGGAGATAATTACAAAGACCTTTTTATTATTATTTGTAAAAGGAGTAATTCTTTTTTTGAAAAAATTTCTCTGATAATCAGGATATGCACTTCTCCAGTTTTTACATGTATCAACATGCTTTTGCCAGTTGTTGTTTAAAGTAAGCAAAAAATTATTTGAATAAAAATTGTTAATTTTTTCTGTAAGATTATAAAGAAATGAAGTCTGGCCAGACTTTGCCAAATGATAAATATATTTTCTATAATAATAATCAACAAGATATAAGTTTTTGGAATATTTATCTATTCCTTCTCTGAAAGATTCAATTTCAAGGTCAGTTTCATATATAAACCTTAAAAATCTGTCTCCATAATCCAGAGCTGAATAAACATCTAAAAAATTTTTATACCAATGGGTTTGATTTCTCTGCCTTAAAATATTGTCTTTTTCATTTTCAGAAATTGTACGGTTAATAATTTTTTTTGTTAATTCACTTAAAATTTTTCTATCGCAGAGCTCAAAAAAATCAACTTCTCCAAGAACTGAAATATCTTTATTTTCAAGGTCTTTTTCTATCTGGAGAATATTTGAACACTCTTTTGAAAGTTTTTCAAAAGCAGACTGATATTTTATATTTGATTTAAAACGCTTTAAAAAAACAAGAGCATCCGGGTTAAGTTGTGAATCATTACCTAAAACCAAATCATATGAGGATTTAAAAAGCTTTACTATAAAATCCTTAATTCCAGGCAAATCAGACTTATAACCATATACAGATTTCATCTGCTCCCACAAAAACAAATCAAGGTCTGAGTTTTCGATTAACTGTAATTTTTCATCTTTATTATTAGAATACTCAAAAATCAGACTTTCAATAATTTCATCAATTCTTGGGTCTGAAAAAGTGCATACAGAAAGCATTTTTATTTTTATATCTTTTTTTGAGTCTTCAGAATTTAATATATTTTTTAAATTCTGCCTTCTTTTAAGTGCCTTAAAAAAATAGTGATGATTTGAAATTATATCCAGAAACTCCATGCCAAGACCAAGTTCACCAAGCCATAATGCATGTTGATCTGCATGAAACTCCTCTGAATAAAGCAAAACATCCAAAAGCCAGTTTTCAAGTAAAGGCGGTTGACTGCCTTCCTGATACAGCAAAAATTTTTGTTCGGGTTTTTCCCTTAAAATTTTGTATTTTACCTTAAACTCATTGTTTTTAATCTCTATTTTTTCAATATCTGAAAGTTTTATATTTTCAAATTCTGGCCTTAACTCTTTTTTTGAGTCATACCAGAAGACTATTCTGTTGTTTTTAAATTTTTGCTCCAGAGCTTCTTTTATTTTGTTTTTCATATCCAGGTATATTCCATAAATAAAGACTCAATTACTGTGTAAAATTCTCCGAGTTTACCATCAGAGTCAGGTTTTAAATAACCTTTGACAAATTTTTTCAATTCCTGAGTATCAAGATTTTCTTCTAAAAAAGGTTCAATTGCTTTTTTACGTAAATCAATAAGTTTTGGTATATTCAAACCTAGTTTTTCAATAGTTGTTTCTGCGGCAGTATTTTCAAAACCAAAAGGTGCAATTTCACCATTACCGTAAAACTCAAACTGATTTTCACAATCTTTATTAAAAGGAGAAACTAGCAATTTTGAATCATACCAGTCACCTTTAAGGTTGCCGCAATGTCTTGGTTCACCAGATTCCAGCTGATTCTGGCAGGAACAAAGCATGTTTGAATAATCAAGGGGATCAACTTCTTTTTTACACTGAGGATTAAAATGCTCTATGTGGGAATCATTTAAATAAAGCCTTCTTTGACAATAACAGCACAAAAAACCTTGCTCTTTTATTAAAGAGATTTTTATAATATTTTTTAATTTGCTGCCCATTGAAGAATATTCAGGCTTCCAGTTTTCATTTTCATTCCCTTTCCACTTTGAAAATTCCAGGGGTTCCAATCCCTTTAAAACATATTTCATTTTCCAAGAATCTCCTGGCGTTTTATAAGAACAGAAGCTTTAACAAGTTCTGGATCTTCTCCAATTTTATTTCTGATTTGTCTTAACAAATCTTTTGCTTTTTCCAGTTCTTTTTTATTTATAAAACCATAAAGTTTATTTATCTTTTCATTTATCTCATCAGGCCTTGTTGTTTTAAGTCCCATAATATCTTCAAGAACTCTGTCAACATTTTTCCCGTATGATTCTATTGGTTTAACAACTGTAATCCCCTGTTTACCAGAGCTGAGAAGATAGAGATTTTCAGGCTGTGCATGAGTTATTACATGGGGAGAATGTGTTGAAATAAAAAACTGAATATTTTTAAAAACTCTATTCAATGATGGGACAATTATTCTTTGCCACCTTGGGTGAAGATGTAAATCTACCTCATCAATAAGAACAACCCCCCTTCCCTCCAATGGGTTTTCAAGAACAGGATTTGCAATGGCAAGCCTTCTTGCCAAATCACCAATCATGGCAATAAGGCATTTTTCCCCGTCTGATAGCTGAGTCAGGCAAAGTATTTCTCCGTTTTTCTCAACTTCCATTCGCAGTGGACTGCGTCTGACAGTCAGATTTTTAAACTCAGGTAAAAATTCTTTAAGAGCTGTACGAACTGCTTCAAGCTGAGGATCAGGATATTGAACATTTTCTTCTTTAAATAAAGTATTTACATACTTTCTGTTCTCATTTTCAAGATCTTCCCTTTCACGAAACCATTCAAAAAAAGTTCTAAAATTAGCTCCTCCTGTAAGAGCTTCATCATATGCTGCAAAAAGATTAAAACTGTGTTTTTTTTTAATTCTAAGTGGAATATCCAAAACTACTCTGTTTACAGGATAGTATACACACAAAGGAAGATTTAATTGTCCTTGATTCTCTTCAATTGCTTCCTGAATTTTTTTTACAAATTCATTAAGAGCTGAAAAACGACTTTTGCCGAAATTACCGGACGGGTAACCTTTTCTGTTTTTTACTATTTCCCATGATATTTCGCTGTTTTTATCAATTAAAACAATCTCAGCAGCAGCAAATGAGTTTTTATTTTTTATATCATTTTCTGTAATAGGACGGCCTGAAGAACCTGAATGCTTAATTCTATTTAGAAGCCATGAAAGAAGAACAGCGATTGAATCAAGTATAGTTGATTTACCTGAACCATTTACTCCCACAAAAATATTCATATTTTCATGGAATTTAAACTCAATATCCTTTACTCCACGATAGTTTTTAAGCTTTAACTCTTTTATTATCATAAATCTGCCTTTGTTCTGATTTTATAAAAGCTTCTGATTTAATATCATTTAAAAATAACAACCAGCTACACCAATAAAATTAATTTTTATTATTTTGAATTCGTTTGACTTCCCATTTTGGGAAGCGGCTGTTCCATCTTTCAATATTTGCAACAATACAGCTTTTTGCAAGCGGCCTTTCCCATCTCTTTGAATTTAAGCCTTCAGGTAAAATTATCTTTAACCGCTTCATTAAAGTTGTTACCAAAGCATTTTCAAGATTTATAAGGCATAAGTAATGAACAGGTTTATCAAGTTTATTTTCTGAATATCTGTATAAAAAGGTGTCTCTGAATTTTTCTTTAAGAACATTTGAAAGATGGTTGAATTTATCGGGTTTATTATATTCATCAGGAGAATACATATCTTTTACCTCTACAAACAAATAATATTTTTCCAGTTCCACTATAAAATCAACAGCTTTCATACAATGAGACAAACCGTGATAATATTTGCCTGTATTGTCATTTTCATCAAATTTAAAAGCATTAATTGCATCTGAAAAACAAAATTCCAAATCTCCTTCCCTTAAAATCATTTGCCAAGGTCTCCCATCGAACGATCTATATCCCTGTCAACAATATCTGCAAAAGTATCATCTATACTGTTTGGATTTATATTGTAATAATTTTTAGTGGAGTTAACTTCAATTTCATTTGTCTGGTCATTTCTGTAAAGAGAATGAAATAAAATTTCGTCATTTTTATCAGCCTGAAGTTCAAACTCTTTTAAAAGTACATAATCATGGGTTGCAATAAAAATCTGAACCCCCATTCTGTGAAGTTCAAGAATAATTTCAACAATTGTTCGTATAAGCCCCGGATTTAGATTTGCTTCGGGTTCATCCCAGAAAAGAACCGAACCATTTAAAAGGGTTCCATTTTGAATTAAAGTCCAAAGGAGTCCAAGCTTTCTTATTCCTTCAGCCAAAAGAGAAAACTCAAGCTTACCTTGCTTGTTTCTTAAAAAAAATTCTTCGTTTTCAATTGAAATTCTGCCTTCAATATTTTTTTGCAAAATTTCAATAATTTTTTTTCTCCGTTTATCAGCAGGCCCTTTTAAAAATGGCAGCAACGCCCTGTCAATTATATCAGCATATGTTTCGTCAAATGTAATTTTTCTTGTATTATATAAAGATCTGAACCCCGGAGCATTTGAAAGCATTTCCTTTACAGGAATATACACAGATTCAAATTCTTTTGATATCCAGCGGTCTTCACCTGATAAAACAGCCTTATCAAATTTTTTTATATGGTTTGAAAATGAAAGTTTGAGTTTGATAGCCTGGTCTAAGTCACCAGGTTTTCTATGCACTTCAACAACGCTTTGAGAGCTTACAGAGGATCTTTTAACAAGTCTTCCAAGATATTCTTTAGAAGGTAAAAAAACTTTAATTATTTTTTCAGCAAATTTTTTTTTACTTTTTACAATATCAGAGGCTGCATAAACAACTTTTAAAATGTGGGTTTTACCTGTCCCGTTTTTGCCAATAAAAATATTTATTCCCGGAGAAAAATCAACTTCAAGTTTTTCAAATGCTGTAAACTTGGAAAATTTTACTTTTGATATCATAATCTATAACCTTTGGGTGGTTAAAAATTTATTTGCTGAATAAAAAAACTCGTTTTCGTCCAGACACTCTTTATTTAAATGCATTGTCAGTACAATTAATTACTCCCTTTTATGAAACACCAGACTAAATTTTTTTATAATAAGCCGCAAGTAAAACAAAAACCATGCTATTTAAAAAAATAATCAATCACTTAATCCAGGAATTTTTTTAAGTGCTTTTCCAAATTTTGGATAATTTACCTTTACACCGTCATCAAGGTCAATTTCAATCTGCTCTGATGCAAGGGGATATAAAACTTCACGCTCATATTCTTCAATTTCATTTATGACTTTTTTAATTTTTTCTTCTTCTTTTTTTGCTTTCAGCTTTTCCTTCTGGGATGCTTCCAAGCTTGATTCAATATGAATGAAATTTTCAAGAGCAGCTTCAAGTTTGGCTCTAAATTCCATTAAATAATCGTATAATACTATTGATACAGTGTCTTTTCTGTATCTGTGCATATAAATAAAGGCATTGAAACTTCCATTGGGAGATGAAAAAAGCCAGTATACAGGACGCTTTTTATACATTTTGACGTGATAATTGTAAAAATCGTTTAAAAAGAATTTTCTTATGTCTTTTCCTATGGCATTTTCAATAAATTCAAGGTTTTTTTCATAGTTTTCTTCGCCGGATACTGTTTTTAAAAACTGCTTGAACCTTTCTGCCATATCATCTTTAAACCAGTCTATGTCCATTATTGGAATAACATTGTCTTTGTCCGGCATAAATAAAGGATTTTTTACTATTTCAAGAAAATCATCAAGGTTTTGTCCCTTATCTGCAAGAACAAGGCCTTTTTTATCTATGGAATACCTTCCAAACATGCACCCAACACTATAGGAAATAAATTCTTTTATTGTGTCTGAAAGAAGAAGGTTTTCAAGTTCGTGCTGGGATTTGCTGTTTCCATATCTGTAATTTGGATTGCAGGTAAGGGTTATTTCATTTAAAGGAACTTCAGGACTTAATTCATCTTCAAGACCATATGCCCTGATAAAAATTTCATTGTTTTCTTTTTCGAGCCTTTTCATTTCATTTGTCATATTCAGCCAGACAGCTCTGATTTTTTCATAGGCAGTTTTTAAATCATATGATTTTATGTCCTGATTTAAAAATGGATTTGTCTTAAAATCCCAGGAGGTTTCGTAGGTGTCCCAGTCTAGGTTCGAGTATTTTATTACCTGATTAACAACAGAGGAATTTACATTTATATAAGGTATTCTAGAAATATTTCCTTGCTCAAAATTTAATGTTTCAGATAACATAGACAATAAATGAGATGTAATTTTTGAACAAAATAAACCTACTAAATTCAACAAATGATTGTCATTTTCACAAAAGGCCTTCATTCCGGCATCACTAAAAAGATAACCATTAGAAGTAATCCTTGCAGAAAATAACGCCGAAGTAATTTTCCCCCAAGTAACACCTGATTTTAAATATTTATTTGAGTTTCTTATTACTGATTTTGGTTGAAGTCTTTTTAATTCTTCACCGTTATCTTCCCAATTAATAATATCTAAATTATTTCCATACCATTTTCTAAACCCACCACCTTTATTAAGAGGAAACCATTTTGGATTTTTATTAGAACTATTCAATATAGAAATTTTATTTTTTTTCACTTCATACCAAAATCTAATAAAACGGTTATTATCAGAAGTTGAAAGACCTTGACACAGCTCAAAATATTCAGAGAGCAATTTTTGTGATACAAAAATTTTTTTTACATTTTCACTTGCCCAATAAGCAACAGGACAACCAGGAATTTTTTTAAAATCTTCAGAACAGGCACGATAAAACCATCCGCAATCAGGGTTTTGAACTGCTTCAAGTAAAGATTTTTCTTTTTCAGCCTCGGATTTACCATCAACAAGTCTTGCAAAACCGCCTTTAAATTCATGCTGTTTAAATTTTTCCAAAACAAATGCAGTTGTTGAAACAACTTCTCCGCCTATGGAGTCAAATCCCCTTGTACCAATATGAGCCATGGATAAAATTGTTGAGGTGTTTAAAAGAAATTGTCTGAATTTTTCAAAGGAAGAAAGAAACATCCAGCTCTGCATTGTTACCATTGAAACCATGCCTTTTTCAATTGAAAGCTCAAGACATCTTTTTATAAACATGGCAAACAAATCAGACTTTGTATCAGGATAATTATTTTTTGCCCACTTTGAAAGTTCCTGATTCATACCCTTACCTCCCATATAAGGAGGATTTGCAATAACAACATCATATTTTGGATAAAGATATTTAGCCTGATTTAAAATTGTTAAAACATGAGAGTGTGTTTCCTGCAAAAAAATATCTTCAAAAATTTTGTTTTCATCCATGGAATTTAAAACAAAATCAATATCAATTATTTCAGGACTAATAAGCGAGCCAAAATTATCTGCATTTTCAAACTGCCTTAAAAGAGTTTCAAGGCTTTTTCTTAAATCTTTTAAATTTAAGGCATCAAGATAATAAAATAATTTATCATCATCAATTTTTACTTTTTTTAAAGCACAGATATTTGGACTTACAGGCTTTTTAAAAAACCTTTTGTATTTTTCCCTTGCTTTCATGCAAAGAGCAAAACATGCAAGTTCCTTTGCACGCTCATCAATTTCAATTCCATAAAGATTGTGTTTTAAAATAAAATAAGGAATTTCCTTTGGGTCAAAACCCTGCTCTTCATAAATAAAATATAAAATCTCAAATGCATATACAAGCATATGGCCCGAACCACAGGCTGGGTCACATATTTTAAGGTCTTTTGGAGAATTTATTTTTATAAAGTCATTTTCATTTTTTTCATGCTTTATATAATAATCCATTTTTTCAGCAAGAAAAGAATCCGGATTATTTAACATCCATAATCTTCCAAGGGAATTTTCAACAAGATATTTTACAATCCATGAAGGAGTAAAAAGCTGGGTTGCTGCCGGAATATTTTCAGGTGTTATTTTTTTGTTTTTCTTTAAATCTGCAAAAACACCGTCTTTTTTTTCTGATATATAAAACTGATAAAGCCAGCCAATAACTTCAACATTTTCACATTCTTCTTTTCCAAGGCAGTTTCTTGTCATTGAAATTACAGAACTTTCGGACAAAAGGTCATAAGGCATTAAAAGCTCTGTATAATCAGATATTTTTTCAAACAAAAAAGGCATTATACCATGCCAGTAATTGCAAACGCCTTTTAAAATAATTCTGTATGCTTCCTGCTGGGGGTCATTTGAGGGAATTTTACCTGACAAAAGACCTAAAATCTGTTCGCTTTCTATTTTTAAACTATCATCAATATGACCCTGTTTTGCTTCCATTAGAATTTCAGGCTGGGTAAAACCCTCTAAAGGCGACAATACTTTTACAGATGTATAATTATTTACATCCATAAATCTTAATGCACAAAACCTGTTAAACCAGATATATGCTGTTTTTTCTATAACCTGATTTTTTGATGTTTCCTTTATTTCCTTTTCAAGAATTTCCACTGCCTTAAAATTAATTCTTCTTTCAATGCTGTCTTTATCAAGAACAATTGAAAGCCTTGAAGAAACTTGTTCAATAAGGGTTTTTCCTGCAATGGATGCAAACTGCTTTAATTTTGCTGTATTCAAATTTAATCCTTCCTATATCTGAACCTTTTTGCCTTTTTTAAGTTCCTTTAAAACAGCTTCCTTTAAAAGACCTATATATTCTTCAAGTTCTGATTCATGTTCTATCCAGACTTTTTTAAAACTTACTTCAATTTTTTTAATTCCTATTATTTCTTTTTTTTCCCCTGGACTATCATTAAATTGAGGGGTTTTATTTTCATTTATTTTTCCCGATGCTGCAAAAGTTTTTGTTTTTAAGTCCAGGTTTTTATTTTCTGTATCAGGACTTACCAAAGGTTTTGAAAGCCTTATGATTTTATTTAAAATATCTGTGTATTTTTCATTTTCAAATTTGTCTGCACTGCCTGATATAAGGCCGATAATTGAAATTTGTTTTATACTTTCAAGCTCTTTATCAAAAAGGTCTTTTATTATTTGGGTATTTTCCTTTGAAAGATTTTTAAACTCATCCATTAAGGCTGTTTTATCAAAAATAGAAATTATTTTAGTTTGTGCTTTTTGTCTTTCTTCTTCAATTTTTGATAAAATCTTTTTATCTGCACTTTCCTTTAATAATTTGAGCCTTTGAATATTTGCACTTTTAAAACAAGATTTTGAATTTAAAATTTCTTCCATTTCTTTTGTTTCGCTCAATTCCAGATATGAAATATTGTGTTTTTCTTCCTTTAAAAATTCCCGGGATTCATCATATATTTTTTTTTGGGAACCTGCCATAAAGCTTTGAACAGGGTCAATAAAATCTTCTTTTAAATCAAAAAGTTCGTCTTTTATTTTTTCAAAATCAGTAAAAAAATATTTGTATGTTTTATTTGATAAATCTTCAAATTTTTGAATATGTGGTTCAAGCTCTTTTAAAAACGGATATTTATCTTTTTCTGATAAGATTTTTTTAAGGCTTAAGGCTTTGTTTTCAAATTCTAAGGCTGTTTCTGCTCCAAGTTTTTTTGGTTCTGATGCACCTGATGGACGCTCAAAAAATTCCTGAAAAAATTCTTTTAGATTTCTCAATTGAGATGCAGTGTAGTCGTCAACAGGTTCAACAATAATATTTGGGTGGCTGTGGGAATTTAAAATTGATTTTTCAACTTTTTCTCCGTCTAAAATATTGCCGTTTAAATTAAGTTCTACTTTTCCAAATGCACAAAGATGAGCAAGAAGACATAAAACAGAAGAATAATACCAGCCATAATTTTTTTTCCCAAAATGGTCTAAAATACTTTTTATGGTGTTTCTTTGTCCTGTTTTTTTGCTTGTTAAAATAAAGGATAAAATTTCATTTGCTGCCTCATTTTCAAAAAAAGCCGTATTTTTCTTTTTAAAAATTTCTGTAACATAGGCTTCTGAATAGGCAAAATCAGGAAGCATTTTAAGGTTTGGATATGTTCTTGTAACAAGCTCATTAAATCCGTTTACAATTCTTGTTTGTGCATCTGCCTTTCCTGTACTTACAAGATTCATGTCAATATACATGTTTGAGGAAGATATGCGGGTTTCTATTTCCTTTTTAATATTTTCGTATCGCTTTGTATTTCCGGCAAATTTTTCTGCAATTATTCTTTTTACAGATTCCTGGCCTGCCTTTGAATAATTGATTCTGTAATATTTTTTTACTTTTTCATGCATTAAAATATCATCATAGAGTTTTTTGCCAAAGGGACTGAAAACAAGGAGTTCATCTTTTTGAAAAGACTGCATTGTAACTGTTTTTTCATTGTCAATATATTCTGATGAAGTAATTATATTTATTGAAAGTTCATATTGACGGCTGAAAAGCTTTCCATCAATTTTTCTTGTAAATTGATAATCCTGCTGATTTTGAGTGTATCTGATTTTTTTAAACTTAATTATTCCATCAAAAATAATTGAATCCACAAGTTTTTCAATTTCAGCAGTTTCTATTTCTGTATTTTTAATGCTTTCTTCAATATCTTTTTCATCATCTGTTAAAAATTCATAGATTTCACCATTTCTCTGGATATAGGTCTGGGTTTCCAAAAGGTCTAAAGCATTGGTTAATTCAAGTTTCAAATGTTTTATATCTTTGTTGAATTCATCAAGCATTAAAACCATTAAATTTCTTTTGGTTGCTTTAAATTCTTTTATATATTTCACAAGAAAAAGAGCTTTTAAAACTTTTACTGCAAAATTGTTATCAAGATTTTTTTCCGCCTTATGAACTGATGACTGAATCTGGGATTTTAAAACACTTCTTATTCCTTCAAACATAAGGTCAAAGGTTGCAAGTTTGCCTGTTTTATTATCTGCAATTTTTAAGGTTACCTGCTGAAATACTCCAAGCATTGACCTTTCGCCCACTGAACTGTGCTTTCCTTCAAAGGCATTATGAATGGAAAGGTTTTGAATTGCGGTCTGAAAAAGAAAAAACTGGTAAGGTATAAAAGGATATGAATTTATAAAATGTTCCAAATCCCTGAAATTTTTATAATGCTGTGAGCCGTCTCCAAAATCAAAAAGGGTTTTAAAATTATTTGACTGCTCTTTATAAACTTTAGAAAGAATTTGTTTACCCTCTTCATTTTTTAAAAGAAGACGCTTTTGAATGACTTCTGCAACATCTGTACTTGTGAGTTTCATTCTATTGTCAAATCTTGCCTGAATTTTTGAAAAGTCGTTTCCCTGCTGTTTGTTCATTTCACCAACAACCGCACTCATTTCTTCCTGTGCTGTAACAATAATCCAGGCTTGTCCCTTTGATTTTGTTGCAAGGCTTTCTGCTATGGTCTGAAGGTTTGTCATAAGCTTTACATTATCTGCTACATACTGGCCTACTTCATCTACAAAAAAATTGAGCCTGAAATCTTTTTCCCGTGATTTAATATAGGTTTGAACCTGGTCTGCAAAATCTTCAATTGAAAGGCTGTAATCACTTCTGTATTTATCTATGATATCAGTAACATCATGGCCTGTAATATCAGAATAGGCAGTATCTATATCTGAAGGAAAACGCTTTGCACGCATTCTTGCCCATTCCCATTCATGGGTGGAAATTTCTTTGAATCTGTTTTTAAATTTTTCAAAAAGCCCGTCGTGGTCAAGCTCCCTTTCAAATTGTGCTATATAAGGCTGTTTGCCGAAGTAACCGCAAAATTCATCAAAAACCTTAACAAATACAGACAAAAGAGCGTCTGTTTCTTTTTTGCTTATTACATCTGCCTTCTGGTCAATATTGAATAAAATGCTTTTAGATGGAATTTTAGAAGCCTGATTTATCTGTGCCTTTAAAATTCCATTTTTTTCATTGCATTTTGAAATAATTAAATCGCTTGTTTTTGTTCCTTCAATTTCCCTGTTTTCAAGCAAAAGAGCTAAAATTTTTAAAAGATGGGATTTACCTGAACCAAAAAAACCTGAAATCCAGACTCCGTTTGCACCTTTATAATGGTTGTATGCTTCAAAAAATGATTCAAGACGTTTTTCAATTTCATTTGTTAAAACATATTCTTCAATTTCAGTTTTAATACCGGTCTGATCATCTGCTTTTATTACGCCTTCAATTGTCCGGTCTACCCTGTTTTCAAATATGGTTCTTAGAGTCATTTTAATCCTCAGATTTTATTTGATAATGATATATATTAAATGCCCTGTAGTATTTATCGTCGTGAAGTTTTCCAAAAAGCTCCAGAAAAGCCCCTGATTCCATGGAGTTTGTATATTCTCCCGGAAAAAACATGAGCATGGGACAATTTTTGATTGTGCTTTGAAGATTGTTTAAAATATTGTGTGACCTCAAATAGGGATAAACTTCACCAATACCTGAAATAAATACAATATCATAATCACTTTGGTTTAATATTTCTGCAATTTCAGGAACAACAACAGTTTCAATATCAAGAATTGACTGAAGTTCTTCTTTAAGCTCCTGTTTTGACATTTGTGTTTCTTCTTCAATATAAAAATCCCAGTCTTTGTTTTTTTTAAGTATTTCTACACAAAGGTCATAAATATTAATTTCTTTTATTGTAACACCTGCTTTTAAAAGGCTTGTAACAAGATTTTTCCTCATTTTTTCCATTTCAAGAGCTTCTTTTGCCTTGTATGGACAGATAAAAAACGGAAGATCGTTTCCAATATCTTCAAGATTTAAAAAGCTTCTTTTTTTTAAGGTACTAAAAATATGGTCAAACCTTTTGTCAAATGAGCTGTTTTGAAGGTCTTGTTTCACTTTAAAATATCCTTGAAATCTTTGGTTGAAACAGGAAAAATCCTGTAAAGTTCCTGATTATCCTTAAATATTGCCTCAGCTGTATTTTTTGTAAAAATAACAGGTATTATCAAATTTTCTTTGTTTATTATTTCAGCTTCTCTCATTATTTTAAAAAGAACAGCCTTGATTTTTTTACGTGTTGAATCTTTAAGGTTCTCAAGATTTTCATGCCATTGACTTTTTTTTTCATAAAAAGACAAAAAATCCTCATCTTTAAGCAAAAAATCCATCATCAAAAATTTTTCACGTATAATTTCAACAGCAAAATCCCTGATAAATAAATATTTTTTACAAACCCCTGTCCAAAGCATTTGATTTTTTTCTGTAACATTTCCTGATATTAAAATACTTATCTGAAAATCATTTAACACTTCAAGTCTTGATATAACTTCTCTTGCTATTCTTTTTAAGGAACTTAAGCTTCTTGTCTGAAAAAGATTATCTGACAAAATTTTATTTTTTACCTCTTGCCAGTTTTTTTCTTTTTTATATAACTCTGCTGCAATTTCAGACTCATGGTAAAAAAGTCCTCCCAGTGCAAATGACATTTTGTATTTTATTAAGGAATTGTTTCTAGTTGTCATTGATTATGTTTACCTCAAAAATTTTTAGATAAATAATCAAATTATCAGGAGTTATACTCTTGTCAATACTTTATGGCCTTTTCTGACTTTAACAACAGATAAGTGTATCAAGCAAATGAGATCGATAGAAAATAGTTTTAATTTATTAAATTAATTTGACTCTGGTTTTATAATTTTTTTTCTCAAAAAATTACAACCTTAAATAATCAAATAAAGATGAAATTTTTTTAATGCAAAAAAACCAGGATAAATATTAATTACAATTAGTTAGCCCGGAAATTATTAGAATTTGTTTTTTTTCTGTCACGTGCTCTGTTGTTTAATCTCTTACAACCATTTAATTTGTTCAAAAAATTTAAAAAAAACAAAGGAGATTAACATGGCAAAAAGAAAATCCACCCCAATGACTAAAGAAGCATTATCAAGAATCCATTCAACTGAAGCTAAAAAAAATGGGGGTAATGTACCTAAAAACAGTTTTACTTCTCGAGCACAAAAAGCTGTTGTAAAAAACGAAAAAAATACTGATTAATTAATTTCTTAAATTACCCTGATTTATGAAAAATCAGGGTAATTAAATTTTACAAATCAATTCATCACTATTATTTATATTTTAATTTAAAAAATAAAGACTTTGAGGAAAAATGGCAAAAAAAAATCTTTCACCATTCCCAAATATCGGAGAAATAATCAGAGCATTATCTCGTGCCTTGGATATAAAACAAAAAAATAAAAGGCTTGATTCTTATGCACGATGTGAAATCTATGATTACAGCTTAAAGGAAGAGTTAATTAACGAGATTATCTTTGAACCATTATACAAAAATATAAGTAAAAATTTCGCAAAATTTGTTAAAGATGAACTTGATAATTTTTTAAATCTATACCTCATTGAAATAGTTAAAAAAATACCTCTTTCAATGCTTAAAAGAGAAGAAGTATTACCAGTTTTAAACTGTATTATTTTCTCATACAATGCTTCAAATTTTATTTCTAAATTCCACAATGAATTTAATGGCCCTGCCCCTACTTTTTTAGTTTCATCTAATGAAAAATCTTCCATTGATGCAACATTTCAATGGTTTGAAAAAAATATTGAAAATTGGGAAAACTTTATAAAGGGCATGGAGAAAAACCATAGAGATAAAATAAACAGATGGAAAAAAGGAATTGAGCTACCTTCTTTTAAAAGTATAATTGAATTTCATGATTGGTCAGATTTTAAGTTCCCGGAAACTAATAAAAATAAAATAGAGAGAATTAAATCAGTTCTCATATTATCAAGGACAATTGATTATTTTAAAAAAATAAATTTTGGAGAACAGGCTGTTTCAGAGCTACGCCTTCATATTTGGGCGTATTATACTCCATATGAAATGGACAAAAAATTAAACACACTTATTAAATCAGCTGAAAATCAATTTGATAAAGAATATTTAAGTACAATAAATGAATTATTTGAGCTTTTAAATAGCAAAACAGAAAAAAGAAATGAATTACAAGCAATAATTAAATATAAACTCTTATATTTAGAAGAAATAAAAAAGAAATTTGATCCTGAAGACAGACTTTTATACTTACACAAATGGCTAAATGGGAAATACTTCGTTTTTTCAAGAGAAGATGAAAAGGCCTTAAATTTTTATAAAGAAGCTGTTTCCAGCAGCTTTTACAGTGCAGGTCTCAACCAGATTAAAATAATGGAAGAAAGCCTTGTATTAGCAGCAAAATTAAACAAAAGACCTTTTTTAAAAATGCTTAAAAATTACATGATAAGCTTTGGGTTGTTCATGCCTGTTAATCCAGATTATACAAGTGACAAAAGCAATGCAAAATCAAGATCAAAAGGAATTGAAGTTGAAGATTTTGAAGTTGCTGACTGGGCTGCAAATTTTTACAAATATTTTCCATCATCCAATTTTTTTGTAAAAGAAAAAAATGAAAATGACACAATAAATTCGACAAAACCTTACATAATAGTTTCTGAAGTAGACCATAATTTCAGGCCTGATACAAAGCACCCTGACAGAATAATAAAAATTGGTAGCAAGTTAAAACAAATGCCGCAGCTGAACTGGTTTATTGAACAAGGTAAACACATAGAAGTTAAAAAACTTATAAAAGCAGGGGCTTCAGTTAATGTTTTTTCAGAAGCTAATGAAAGCCCTGTTTTAATAGCTATCCAAATGGTAAGACCTGATGAATTTATTAATAATTTTAAATACAATTACAAATCTTTAGATATTCTCATGAAAAAAATACATCATGCAGATACTTTAAATAAGAGAACTAATAAAAAAAAAATGACTCCACTCACCAGTGCAGTTTATACTGGTAAACCAAATATAGTTAAATGGCTTTTAAAACAGGGGGCAGATCCTGATTTTCGAGGCAAAACAGATAACCAGACACCTTTAAATATTGCTCTTAAAAGAATAGCATTTTTAAGCAACCCTAAAAAATATAAAGAAAACTGCAATAATTTAAATCCAATGGCACCAGAACTTTTAGAATATCTTAGACGAACTGATGGAGGGTTTCACGGAATTCACCTTGAAGATCAAAAGAGAAGATTAAATAATAGATATAATAATCCTAGATCTTCACATATAAAGGAGATTCCTGAAAATCATTCTAGAGCAAATCTATTACGGTATCTTAATATTAAAGATTTTTATAAAATTGTTGAGCTTTTACTTAAAGCAGGAGCTGACCCTAATGCTGAACATACTGACCCAATACCAGGCTATACGCCTTTAATGGTTGCTGCTGAAATTGATAACTTAGAAATCTTCAAAAAAATGGTAGATAAAGGCGGAGATGTTAATAAGACTTATTCTTTTAAAAAAGGAAATATTGTTTTTAATCTAAATTGCATGGACATTGCACGTGAGTTTAAATCCAGAAAAATTTTTTCTTTTATAAAAAATTTATAAGAATCACTCAATTTAGGGATAAGGCAACTGCGAATCAACACTAAGTAAAAAATTTAAAAATATTTGTATGTCTTCAATTAGCTCACATTGCGTACCAATATTTCGATCTCTAAAATGATGAATTGCATTCCCTCGAAACTGAACTCTTTCTAAATAATCTTTGTATGATGAATCCCCATGCTTAAGATAAATTCTTATTAAATTATCAAAACCAATGTCTTTAGGTTTAATTTCTTTATCAGTTTTTTTATTTTTTAAAGGCTCTTTATAATAATCTTCAATAAAAACAGAAAAAAATAATTTAATAACACTTTCAGACATGCTGCGTAATGTAGCATAGCCAAGTATAATTTTTGCATCTTCTACATCTTTACTGAATTTTATGCTATATTCAGGCAATGTCTTAGCAAATGATAATTGACGATCTAATCTAGCTTCATTTATCAGTTTATAAGCTGATTGAGGAGGCCATCCTCTACAATTTAGCCAAAAATCATTCATTTTCTTAGTCAGTTTAATTTTTTTTTGAGTATTACGTTCCATTTTGCATTTTTCTCTTTAATTTCGTATTAAGAATACGAAAAAAGGAATCGATAGAAATTAATCATAATCATAGTCCATTTCTTCGAAAGAAGTGTATTTACTTAAAAAAATTAAATTTACAACACCTAAAGGTCCATTTCTTTGTTTAGCAACCGTTAATTCAGCTATTCCTATATTAGGGTTAGATTCTTCTTTATTATAAATTTCATCTCTGTACAAAAACATTACAATATCTGAGTTATGAACGATATCATTTTCATAAAAGTCAGATAATACTGGCCTTTTATCGGCCCTTTTTTCTAGCTGTCTATCAAGTTGGGATAAAACAATGACAGGAATATCATTTTCTTTAGCAATTCTTTTAAGCTGGCTTGTTATGCCAAAACGATCATTTTTGTTGAAGGCAAAAAGTTGTATATTATCAATAAATACAATCCCAATATTTTTTTCCACCCTGAGATTTCTTACTATTCTTGTTATTTTACTTATTGATAAATCAAATGATGAATCAATAAATATATTAGAATCATAAATTTTTAAGGCAGCACTATGGAGATTCTCAAAGTCTATACGATTAAGTTCATTCTTTTTTATCTTATTTAAATTAATTTTACCTTCAGATGCCAATAAACGCATGCTCAATTGGGATGATGACATTTCTAATGAAAAATATGCTACTGGAATTTTGTTCTCAACTGCAATATTATTAGCAATTTTTAAAGCCAAAGCTGTTTTTCCTACACTTGGAGCAGAAGCTAAAGTAATAACCTCTCCTTTTTGGAATCCACCTATAATTTTATCCAAAGATTTTAAGCCAGAATGAATACAGATAGTTTTCTCATCAATATTTGTAACAAACTCATCAATTCCCCTACTAACTAAAAATGAGTCTAGGACACTATGCTCTTTTTCATGACAATTTACGCATAAAGTAATTAAATCATTTTTGTCATATTCCCAAGGTTCAAGATCTTTTAAATATCTTTTATGATGAACAACAAGTTCATTTTCAGAATCTTGACAAATTTTACATTTCCATTCATCTCTTTCCATTATTTCCAGTCTTTTCTTTTGCCATTTGGGATTTTTGAGTTTTTCAGAGTATATTGACATGATAAAGCTTTCTTTTAAGTATATAATGACACGAGATTAAAGTTCCTTTAATTAAATTAAT
>JBFWJK010000035.1:0-21335 GCA_050253255.1 Desulfobacteraceae bacterium
TGAAACTAAAAAACAAAAGCCCTGATTTATGACTTTTATTCAATGCACATTCACTTTTCATGGATTTCTGAGAGCTTAATTTTTTCAGCGTAAAAAACACGTTTCAAATAAAAAAGCCTTCAGGATTACCTGAAGGCTTGAAGTCTGAGTGGCGGGAGCGACGAGACTCGAACTCGCGACCTCCGGCGTGACAGGCCGGCGTTCTAACCGAACTGAACTACGCCCCCGCTTACAAAGGCTTATCTGTGGTGGGCGAAACAGGGCTCGAACCTGTGACCCTCGGCTTGTAAGGCCGATGCTCTCCCAACTGAGCTATTCGCCCTCAGACAAACGAAGACATATTTACGCTTCTTTAAAAAATAAGTCAATATAAATTTTAACTTTTTTCTAACTTTAAAGCAGTTTCAGGTGAAGCTTTTTCAACTGAAATTTTTTTATCAGCATATCCACGATATCTTATGCTTACTTTTTTCCTTTTTTTACAATTGCATGCTCAAGAACTTCATCCATATGGGAAACAGCAACAAATTCTATTCCGGCCAGAACACTTTTCGGAATGTCTTTCAGATCTTTCTCATTTTCCTTAGGGAAGAGAATTTTCTTTATTCCGCTTCTGTGGGCTGCAATCGATTTCTCCCTCAACCCTCCGATGGGAAGTACTCTTCCCCTCAGTGTAATTTCTCCGGTCATACCAACGTCCCTTTTCACAGGATTTCCGGTAATTGCGGAAACAATTGAGGTACATATTGTAATTCCCGCTGAAGGACCGTCTTTTGGAGTCGCTCCTTCCGGGACATGAATATGAATATCATTTTCAGAATAAAATTCAGAAGCAATTCCAAGACCCGAACTTTTTGATCTTGCATAGCTCATGGCTGCTTTTGCAGACTCCTGCATCACTTCTCCAAGCTTGCCGGTTACTGTAACATTTCCCTTGCCGGGCATAACAGCAGTTTCTATGGACAGAATATCCCCTCCTGCCTGAGTCCAGGCAAGTCCTGTTGCAACGCCTGTAAGATCTTTTTTTTCTGCAAAGGAAAATGTAAATTTTTCCGCACCGAAATATTTCTTGATAGTATTTTTTGTTATGCTGAAAGGAGGTTTTTTATCTTCCAGGCGCATTATCTTTGCAGTTTTTCTCAACACCCCTGCAATTTTTCTTTCAAGATTTCTAACGCCTGCCTCCCTTGTATAATTTCTTATGAGCATTAAAATCGCATTGTCGCTCAGACCTATATCTTCAGGTGAAAAACCGTTTATTTCACACTGCTTTGAAATAAGGTGCTTTTTAGCGATTTCTAGTTTTTCAAGCTCTGTATAGCCGGAAATCTGAATTATTTCCATTCTGTCCTGAAGAGGTACGGGAATATCGTTCAGAAAATTTGCAGTTGTAAGAAAAAATACCTGGGACAGGTCATAATCAAGATCAAGATAATGGTCATTAAATGAAAAATTCTGCTCAGGATCAAGAACCTCAAGAAGCGCGGAAGATGGGTCTCCCCTGAAATCCATACTCATCTTATCCACTTCATCAAGACAGATAAGCGGGTTGTTCTTTCCGGCTTTTTTCATGGCCTGAATTATCTTTCCAGGCATTGCACCCACATAGGTTCTTCTGTGCCCTCTTATTTCCGCCTCGTCCCTTACTCCGCCAAGTGAAATTCTGATATATTCACGGCCTGTTGCCCTGGCTATTGATTTTGCAAGAGAAGTTTTTCCGACACCCGGAGGTCCGACAAAGCAGAGAATAGGCCCCTTTGTGCTTTTTGAAAGACCCTGAACAGCAAGATATTCTAAAATTCTTTCCTTTGGTTCTTCAAGACCGTAATGATCCTGCTCCAGAATCGACTCGGCCTCCTTCAGGTCATTGTTTATATCCGAACTCTCCACCCAGGGTATTTCAAGAATCCAGTCAATATAGTTTCTTACGATATTGGCTTCGGCAGACATGGGAGACATGAGACTGAATTTCTTGAGTTCCTTTTCAACCTTTGCCCTGACTTCTTCGGGAAGATTTTTTTCTTCTATCCTTTTTTTGAGCTCTTCTATCTCATCACTGCCTTCATCGCCTGTGCCCATTTCTTTTTTAATGGCCCGAATCTGCTCATTCAGATAATAATTCTTCTGGGTTTTCTCTATCTGTTTCTTTACTCTGCCCTTTATTTTTTCCTCGACCTTTGCAACCTCAAGCTCTTTTGCAATATAATCCAGAAGAAAATAAAGTCTTTTTGCCGAGTCTTTTTCTTCAAGCAGTACATGCTTGTCTTCAAGTTTCAGAGGAAGCTTTGAAGCAAGAACATCTGCAAACCCGAAAGGAGTTTCTATTTTTGAAATACTTTCAAGAATTTCCTTTGATATTTTTTTATTGAAAACAGAATATTCACCCAGACTTAAAAGAAGCTGTCTTTTTACAGCTTCAAATTCAGCCTCAGGAGGATTTTCCTCTTTCACCTGCCCGAGTTCAGCATTCAGAAACTCTTCTTCTTCAATATAATTTAAGGCTTCTGCTCTTACCTGTCCCTCAACAAGAACTTTTACGCTGTTATCAGGCAGCTTGAGAAGCTGAAGCACTTTTCCGACCACCCCGGTTTTATAAAATTCATCACTTTCCGGTTCATCTGCCTTGGGATTTTGCTGTGACGCAAGAAAAATACTTCTTGAAGTTTCCATTGCCCTGGAAAGAGCTTCAATAGATTTTTTTCTCCCGACAAATAAAGGAGCAACCATTCCTGGAAACACAACAGTGTCTCTTAATGGAAGAACAGGAAGAACAAGCCTGCCTGTATCATTTGCACCAGATTTAAACAGCTTTGAAAAACTTATCATTTTCTGTAAGGAATCCGTATTTTAAGTTTGAATAATTTTTTTAGCTCACAGCCATAAAAAAAAGGGCCTGGCTTTAAAATTAAGCCAAAACCCTTATTTTTCAGAAAATAAACCTATGCCTGTTTTTTTGATGGCTCATAAATCAGAATAGGTTCTTCATTCTTAAGAACAACTTCCTCGCCTATGATGCATTCCTTGACATTGTCAAGGGAAGGTATTTCATACATGATATCAAGCATAATATTTTCAAGTATTGCCCTTAATCCCCTTGCTCCTGACTTTCTTCTCACAGCCTCGCTTGCAACTGCCTTTAAAGCCGAATCAGTAAACCTCAGGGTAACACCTTCGTATGCAAAAAGCTTCTGGAACTGTTTTATAAGAGCATTTTTAGGCTCAGTCAAAATTTTAACAAGAGATTCTTCTGAAAGCTCTCCAAGAGTTGCAAGAACCGGAAGTCTTCCGAGGAATTCCGGAATCAGACCGAATTTAACAAGGTCTTCAACCTGAACCATCTGGAGAAGCTCATTTTTCTCCTTTTTGTCAACGCCTGCAATTGCAGCTCCAAACCCCATGGATTTACTGGAAATTCTCTGCTGAATTATTTTTTCAAGACCATTAAAAGTACCGCCGCAGATAACAAGAATATTTGAGGTATCAACTTTCACAAAATCCTGCTGGGGATGCTTGCGCCCTCCCTTTGGAGGAACACTTGCAACTGTTCCTTCTATAATTTTGAGCAGAGCCTGCTGCACGCCTTCTCCTGATACATCCCTTGTTATGGAGGGATTATCCGACTTCTGGGAAATTTTATCTATTTCATCAATATAGATTATACCCTTTTCGGCCCTCTCAACGTCATAATCAGCGTTCTGGAGAAGAGACAATATAATATTTTCAACATCTTCTCCAACATAACCTGCTTCAGTAAGTGTAGTTGCATCAGCTATTGTGAAAGGAACATCAAGAAACCTTGCAAGAGTCTGGGCAAGAAGAGTCTTCCCGCATCCGGTGGGTCCTATAAGAAGGATGTTGCTTTTCTGAATTTCCACATCATCTTCAGACTGCTCTGCAGTTTCAATCCTTTTATAATGATTCCTTACTGCCACAGACAGGATTTTCTTGGCATTTTCCTGCTCAATAACATATTCGTTGAGTTTTTCAGTTATTTCTTTAGGAGTAAGAAGATAACGGCCTGAAGAACTGTCTTCGTCTTCCTTGATACCGTCCTCTTCAATTATCTCACTGCAAAGCTGAATACATTCATCACAAATGTAAACCGCAGGACCGGCAATGAGCTTTTTAACCTCTTTCTGACTTTTTCCGCAAAATGAACAGAAAAGCCTTTCATTATTATCGCTTAGGTCTGTCATATTTACTCCTTTGCTTCGGCTATGGCGGAAATATCATCCCTGTTTGCCACCACATGATCTATCAGACCGTATGCCTTTGCTTCCTTTGCTCCCATGAATTTATCACGGTCAGTATCAAGTTCCACCTGATCTATAGGCTGACCTGTATGATGAGCCAGAATTTCATTGAGCTTTTGTTTTATTCTTATGATTTCCTCAGCCTGGATTCTTATGTCGGATGCCTGGCCCTGGGCTCCTCCAAGCGGCTGATGAATCATAATTCTTGAGTTGGGCAGAGCATATCTCTTACCGGCCGCCCCTGCTGCAAGAAGCAGAGCGCCCATGCTTGCCGCCTGACCAACACACACAGTTACCACGTCAGGTTTAATATACTGCATTGTATCATAAATTGCCATACCGGCAGTAACCATTCCTCCGGGTGAATTGATATAAATATTTATCTCTTTTTCAGGATCTTCAGATTCAAGAAAAAGAAGCTGAGCTACCACAAGATTGGCTATTTCTTCATTTATTGCAGAACCAAGAAAAATAATTCTGTCCTTTAAAAGACGTGAATAAATATCATATGCACGCTCTCCTCTGCTGCTCTGCTCAACCACCATAGGTATCAATGGCACAATAAAGCCTCCTTAATTTAATTATTCTTCTGAAGCGTTTTCTTCCGCTTCCTTGCTTTCTTCCGATTCCGAAGGCACGTATTCGGAAACATCATTACTATCAATTATAAGCTTAAGAGCCTTTTTTTCAAGAAGAGTGTGCTTAAAAAGATCAAGTTTGTCAGGATTTTCATTATAAAACCCTCTGATAAAGTCAGCTGCCTGATTGAAGTTTGAAGCAAGATCTTCAAAGCCTTCTTCCAGCTCCTGATCAGATATCTGAAGATTTTCCTGATTCACAACTGCATCAAGAATAAGGTGTCTTCTCACCTGATCTTCAGCAACGCCCTTGTAGTCTTCTCTGAGACTTTCCCTTGTCTTGCCTATCTGCTCAAGGCTTGTTCCGTTTGCCTGAAACGATCTTTCAGCTTCGTTTATTATCTGCTCAAGCTCCATATTGACAAGCATCTCAGGAAGCTCAAATTCAACTTTTTTAATCAGCTGGTCAAAAACCTGCTCGTTTAACTCCTGCTCGCTTCTCTTTTCATAACCCTGCTTAAGATTGGCCCTGATTTCATTTTTTATGTCTTCAAGGGTCTCAAAATTTCCAAGATCTTTTGCAAAGTTATCATCAAGCTCTGGAAGTTCCTCTTCAAGGATTGCTCCAAGCTCAACAGACATTGAAACAGTTTTTCCCTTGACTGCATCTGTATGATAGTCTTCAGGGAATTCAATATCAAAAGTTTTTGTTTCCCCTGTTTTCATGCCTATAACTTCCTTGTCGAACCCCTGAGAGAAAAGATGGTTTCCAAGTCTGTATCTTCTTCCTGCTATACCTTCAAAAGGTGCTGCAGCCTCACCGTCGATTTTACCTTCGACATTGACTTCCACAAGATCGCCTTCAGCACATTCCCTGTCATCTGAAACAGGAACTTTTTTTGAAAGGTTTCTCCGAAGCATTTCAAGCTGCATATCAACTTCTTCTTCGCTGAATTCATATTTGGGCTTTTTAAGTTCAAGGCCTTTAAAATCTATGTCTTTAATTTCAGGTTTTACATCAATTATTATATCAAACTTGTATGCGCTTTTTCCGTCAAAAGTATCAACATCTTTGAATTCAGGCTGGCCTATTATTGCAAAATCATTATTTTGTGCGGCTTCAAGAAAACCTCTCTGCACAAGAGTTGAAATCACATCTTCCTTGACATCCTTGCCGAATTTGGCTTCAAGAACAGAGCGGGGAGCCTTGCCCGATCTGAACCCGTTTAATTTCACATTTTTACGCAAATCAGCATAAGCGCTGTCCATCTCCTTTTTGACTTCATCTTCCGATATTTCAATGTGGAGGGTCTTTTTTACCGAGCTGTGGTCTTCCACTGTTACCTGCATATTCTTCCTTCCTTCAAAATTTTACTTAAAGACATTATAACATAAATTAAAAAGCCCAAAGCCTTATGCCTGGGCAAATTCTTAAATTAAAACCATAAAGCCAAAAAAGTCAATATTGTTTGACTATAAAAAAAAATTATCATAAATGAGCATTCAATACAGACTCTTTTTAATATCATAAAATAGGTGAAATTAATACCTAAAACACCGGGTGTCAAGAAAAATGAAATTTAAAAAATCATTGAATATACCGAAATTGCTGCTTTTTTTTATTCTTTCAACCCAGATCCCTCTTCACGGCTATTCTTTTGAACCAGACATAACAGATTCAAAAATCCAGATAGTCATTGATCCAGGCCATGGCGGAAACGATACTGGAGGACGTTCTGTTTCAGGTCTCATGGAAAAGGACTTTACACTCTATCTTGCATTTGCCGTAAAAAACAAACTGGACAAACATTTCAATGTAACTCTTACAAGAGCCTCGGACTATTCAATGACAGATATCCAGAGAACAGATATTGCCAATTCTGCAAATGCATCATTATTTGTTTCCCTCCATGCAGGTTCGCTTTTTACCCAGAAAGGGATGAAAAATATCTTAATAGGGTACAGCGGGGAAGGGAAATTTTCTCTCACTGACCACGACAGCGTTCTTACAGATATAAAAAATGCTTTTGAAAAAAAAGACTCAAACGTTTCAGTAATGAAGGCACCCTTCAACACAGCATATTATCTGACCATGCCTTTTATAATGATTGAAGCGGGCAACCTCAACTCCCCTTCAGAGTCTATTTCAATGAAACACCCTGATTTTATAGAAAAAACCGCAGATACTATAGCTATGGTATTGAGCGATTTTCTGAACAAGCAGACAGTGCAGGAGCAGCCGTAATTATTTTTCACTTAAAAAAGGCCCGGCAATCAGCACAGAAACCAAAAAAGGCGCCCCCCCGGCCCCGATCAAAAAAATATCGACCAGATTCTCTTTGATTTTCAATTTTTTATATTTCAAAAAAAAGGCAAATATCAAAGCGCAAAAAAAACCCGAAACCATTCCCTGTTTATGGTATTGAGGTTTAAAATGGACATACCCGCTGTTTAGAACATCCCATTCAAGGGACAGGGGAAAAACAATACTTGAGTATTTTTCTGCATTCTTATCGTATTTTTTCAGGGAGATTCTGTGAGAAGCAATAAGGTTGTAGTTTTTGTCTGTTATTATTGTGGAAATGTAATTTCCGTTATTTATTCTGATTGTACGCTTTAAAAGGTCACACACCATGAAAAAAGACATTTTTTCATGGTCAAAATCTTCAACAGGAAGCTTGATAAGCTTATAATTATCGCAGCTTATGAGAAAAACACCATTATTCTCTGTAAACATCACCCCATAAAATTCCCGTCTCATATTTTCTTCAAATTTAATATATTTTATTGCCGAGCCGGGCTTTAACCCTGTAGCTTTGACAAACGGCAGTCCTTTTTTCATTTTCAGATGAAAAAGCTCTCCAGATGAATCTTCAATAAAATACCCTTCATCAAAAGGCTTTCTTCTGCTCCGGTTGCCGAAATATTTCTTTGCGGGAAAACAAAACCCCTTTTCTTCAAGAGCTTTTGTAAAGAGGTCAGATTTTTTCTTTAAAACAGAATTTGTTTCCGCATCTATAAATTCCATTGATGAATTTATCCTGAACATTGACTGAGGTTTCTCTATCTGAGAAAAAAGCGAGTCAGATTCATAAAGAGGATAAAGATTGATTTCCGGTGAATCAAATTCGTGTCCTCTGACTATTATAAGCTGTCTGTTTTTTTCAATTTCCATAGGATTAATTTCAGTATTCCCGATTTTTTCAGGAAGCTTTTTCCACACAAGAAGATCTCTGTAGTAAATCATTGGGAGAAAGGTCTGGTACTCAAATTTATTATAAACTCTGCCGTCCTCGTCATAATATTTTTTTTCAGCATTCCCGCTGAAATCAGCAATTAAAAATTTTTTCAGAACAAAACTGTAGTTTATCTGAGGAGTATTTTCCTTTTCCAGAAAAAGTTTCCTGAACTGAGGTCTTCCGTAGATAATGATAACAGCCGCAAGAAGAAAAATAATACAAAATCTCGAAATTCTGAGCATCAGCCGATCCCTCTTTTAAATCTGAAAGCAGGATGAAATACAGTAAAAATATATAATGATGAAAGCAGGATATATTTCCAGAGACTGTTTTCATACAGATTATACCCTCTTCCCAGAAAAAAGAGCATTACCATTGCAAATGCCAGGGCAAGATAAACAGCCTTTCTCCATAAACCCGGCTCAATAACAGCAAGGCTCACCCCAAGATATGCAGTTAAACCGGAAAAAAACCATGGAGCTGAAGAAATCAATGCACTTGAAACTATCTCAAAAGGGAAAAAGAACCTCATTACTCCCCATAAAAGAAAAAAATTTGCAAAAAGAACAAGGCTTACGCACATCCCGCCTGTGGCTATCATGAACCCAAGAGATTTATTGTGCTCCAAAGGCAGGTGAAATAACAGCCTGAGCCTTTTATCCCTTGTTTCAGGAATAAACTGTGCCGCTGCAATCACAAAACCGGAAAAGGGTAAAATATACTTTACATCGCTGTACACAACAAAGCCTTTATAAACAATCATCGACCATAGATGGTAGGCGCCTTTTACATCTATGACGGCATTTATATTTATAAAAATCCTTAAATACACAAAAACAGTCACTCCTGCGAGAACCGCCATATACCATTTCAGTTTAAGCCACTCTTTATAAAACAAAGCCATGTACATAAAACACCTGCAGGATTAATAGTTTTCAAAAGTAAATCAGACCGCTTCATGCCGCAGGCTCAGATATGTTTTTTATCTCCTGCGGAACTGAATATTTTATCTGCGCAGACCATCAACCCACTGAAAATCAAATCGCAGAAAATTAAAATTCCGCCGGCTCAGTATTTTCCTGTAAGACCTATAAAAGCATCCTCAAGACTCATTTGACCGGCTTCAAGCACAATTCCCTCAACACCTTTTTTTTTCAGGTGATACATAACAGTCTCAGGACTTTCAAATGAATAGACAAAAAGATCTCGGCCAAAACGTTCAGAATTTACAATTATATTGTCCCTTGAAATATCAACATCTCCATGAAAATTTTTAAGTCTGTATTTTACAAAACTTCCTGTAAAATCTTCAAGAGTTGAACTTATAAGAGTCTTTCCCCTGTCTAGAATAACAATATCATCAACTACCTTTTCAAGATCCTGAACAATATGGGATGTAACAAAAACAGTTGTTTCATACTCTCTTGCATATTCAGAAATATATTCAAGAAAAAGCCTTCTGTAACCTGCATCCAGCCCCGTAGAATAATCATCAAGTATCATAAGCTCAGGTTTCTGGGCAAGAATAAGTGCCAGTTTCACCTGGGATCTCTGGCCGAATGACATTTTTGAATTTTTGTGTTTTTTGTCAAGCCCGAGCTTTCCTGTAAGAGAGTTGAATATTTCATAATCCCATTTTGAGTAAAATGACGAATAAAACTTTTCTGCCTGAGAAATATTCATAAAATCATACTGAAGATGATTTTCATGAATAAGCCCTATTCTGGTTCTTGTTTCAGGGCTTATTTTATGAGAGGGTTCACCAAAAATTTCGCACCTGCCTCCCAGAGGCTGGAGAAATCCCATCATTATATTTATAGCCGTGGTTTTACCTGCACCGTTTTTTCCAAGAAGTCCGAAAATTCTGCCTTTTTTTACACTGAAATTAAGTTTTTCAAGCACATTTACAGACCTGTATCTGTGTATAATATTATCAACCTTAATTATTTCTTCCATGAATTTCCTTAAACAATTTGCCGGGCAAAACAAGATTAATTCAAAATATTAAATATTTTTCCGGTAAATAACGGCCTGCAAAACAGCCTTGATCCAGATTCCTGTGTAGATTTTTTTATCATATATTCTGATAAAAAAGAAAAGAGTAAAATTATGATAACTATGTCTCTTTGTTCAGATAAAAAACATGAAGATTGTTTTATCCTTTTTAAGACAAAAGTAAATTAAAAATATTTTTTACATAATTTAAACTTTTCTCTTGTAATACCAAAAAAAGAGTGATAGTTGATTGACGTTGTTTTGAAACGGGGCGTAGCGCAGTCTGGCAGCGCACTTGGTTTGGGACCAAGGTGTCGCAGGTTCGAATCCTGCCGCCCCGACCAAAAAAAAGCAGACTTTTCAAAGTCTGCTTTTTTTGTTTTAAGAGTGCTTTAAATCAGACGCTTTCTATAACAAAATGCCTGTAAAGCCTCATTGTGGTAAAAAGAGTATGTATATCTTTCATGATATTTATAACTTTGAGCTTTTTTTCAATTTTACCAAGAGTGTTGTGTGTTGCAATAATCACCCCTATTCCCACAGAGTCGACCATTTCAACACCATCCATGTCAATTATGATGTCCTTTCCTTCGTCTTCAATGATTTTTTGAAGCTCGCTTCTGAAATTCTCAGCCATTGATGCAACAATATCAGTACCCGGCCTGACAAGAACATGGTCATCATTTTTTATTATCTCGCTCATATTTTTCTCCATATAACTGAAATATTCATAAAGAGGGAATGTGTAATGCGGTGCAAAATAAATTTTATTGTGCTAAATAATCTTTTTCTATATATCACAAATAATCTTTAAATATCAAGGTTAATTGCGCTGCAGAAAGGTTTGCATACTAATGAAAAAAACGCTTGTCTCCTTATTCTACTGTATATTTTCTGCCCTTCTCTTTACACTTTCATTTCCGGGTTACGGACTTGACTTTCTGATATGGTTCTCTCTTCTCCCCCTGTTTACAATAATAAGATCGTCTGAAAAAAAATTTATGGCAGGTCTTTGTGCGGGAACAATAATCTACACATCATCTCTTATCTGGCTTGTTCCAACAATCTCTGACTACGGCGGACTCCCTTATGTCTCATCGTTTTCGGCAATTGTTCTCCTGGGTCTGTACCTTGGAATTTACACTGGTATTTTTGCCGTTCTGTTCCCCGACACTGACACAAAACCTTTTGCTTCACTTTTTCTGATCCCCGCCCTGTGGACAGCCCTTGATTTTACAGTTTCATTCCTTTTTTCAGGCTTTCCCTGGGTGTTTGCAGGATATTCCCAGTTTAAAAATTCTTATCTTATTCAGCTTTCATCAGTATCCGGGGTTTACGGCATTACATTCTATGTAGTTTTTATAAACACAGGCATGTTTATTTTATTCAGATCAATCCTGAAAAGAAAAAATTTTTATACACCTTCAAACATTATAATCTGCCTTCTGCTTGCAGGAGCAACATCGGCTGTTGGACTGTTCGGAAACTGGAATTTAAATATTACAAAAGACCTTATGCAAAAATCGGTCAGCAAAAAGATTGCAATTGTACAGCCAAATATTCCTCCGGAAATAAAGCACGGGAAAGATATAGCGGCAACTCTTGAAAATCATCTAAAAACAACTGAATCAATAACAGAGTACTACGACCTCTGCCTCTGGCCGGAAACCGCTCTTCCCTATCCTGTTCTTCTTGACCCTGATATCTTTTCTCAAGTAAACAGCTTTACCCGCAATAAAGGAAGATTTCTGATAGGAGCGCTTGATTTAAAAAAAGACAAATCAGACTATGTGCTTAAAAACAGGGCTTTTCTTTTCCCTGCTGACCCGTCTCTTAAGTTTTATGACAAGATTCACCTGGTCCCGTTCGGAGAGTATATACCTCTTAAAAAATACTTTCCGTTTTTTTCAAAATTTATTGTTCCTACAGGAGAATTTTCTTCGGGAACAGAAAATTCACCCATTGAAACCGGTGAAATAAAAGCCGGGGTGAAAATCTGTTTTGAAATCATTTTTCCGGATCTGGTAAGAGAACAGATAAAAAACGGAGCAAATATAATCATAAACCTTACAAATGACGCATGGTTTGGAAAAACCGCTGGTCCAAACCAGCATCTTGCAATATCAGTATTCCGGGCCGTAGAAAACAGAAGATCGGTTTCAAGGTGTGCCAACACAGGAATTTCGGCACATATTCTTCCCACAGGAGAAATAATTTCAGAAACAGGGCTTTTTGAAACAAAAACAACTGTTAAGAGTCTTCCCCTGATTGAAGAAAAAACTCTATATACAAAATATGGAGATTTTTTTGCATATATCTGTACATTTGTGTTATTATCCCATGGTTTTTTGTTTTACCTGAAACGCAAAAAAAATAAAAAGGAGAATTAAAATGAGCGCCGAACTAAAACAGATTATTTCAGACTGTGACAAAAGATTAAACCAGATCAAGGAGTGTCTTTGACCCGGCTTCAATTGAATTCAGACTTGAAGAGATAGAAGCCCAGATTTCAAGACCCGACTTCTGGGACAATCCTGATGCAGCAGCTCCTGTTTTAAAGGAAAGGACTGCATTGACCGACAAAATTGACCATTTTAACAAACTTGAAACTGCTATCCGTGAAAACGAAGAACTTCTTGAACTTGCTTCCGAAGAAAACGATGATGCAGTTATTAAAGATATTGAAAAAGAACTTTTAAACCTCGACGGAGCAATCCATAAATTTTCGCTTCAGCTCATGCTCAACGGTGAAGATGATATCTGCAGCGCGATTTTATCAATAAATGCAGGCGCCGGCGGAACAGAAGCTCAGGACTGGTCTGAAATGCTTTTCAGAATGTATCTCAGGTGGTGCGAATCCAGAGGCTACAAAACAGGAATAATAGATCTCCAGCCAGGAGACGAAGCCGGCATAAAAAGCGTGACCTTTTCTGCAAAAGGAGACTTTGCATTCGGATATCTCAAAACAGAAAACGGGGTCCACAGGCTTGTAAGAATTTCACCTTTCAATGCAAACGGCAAAAGACAGACATCGTTTGCTTCGGTTTTTGTTTACCCTGAAATTGAAAGGGAAATAAATATCGAGATTGAGGAAAAGGATTTAAGAATCGATGTTTTCAGAGCAAGCGGTGCAGGAGGACAGCACGTCAACAAAACAAGCTCAGCTGTCAGAATTACACACATACCCACAGGTATAGTCGCACAATGCCAGCAGGAAAAATCACAGCACAGAAATAAAGACATCTGTATGAATGTCATAAAGTCAAGACTTTATCAGCTAGAAAAGCAGAAACAGGATGAAAAGCTGCAGGAGCTTCATGACGGCAAGGACGATATTGCATGGGGAAGCCAGATAAGGTCATATATCCTGCACCCCTATCAGATGATAAAGGATCACAGAACAGGGCATGAAACAGGAAACACTCAGGCAGTTCTTGACGGAGACCTCGATGCCTTTATTGAAGCAGCTCTTTTTTCGGCATCATCTTCATAGGACTTATCATGGATATATTTGAGATAATTGAAAAATATTACAAAGAGAATCCAAAGGCAAAACAGGTGCTTTTAACCCACAGTGAACTTGTGGCACAAAAAGTTCTTAAAATTGCATCTCATATAAATCAGGAGACTGATAAAAAACTTCTGTTTGAAGGAGCAATGCTCCATGACATCGGGATGATCTTCACCCATGCACCTGATATCGGGTGCACGGGGAGCAGCCCGTATATCTGCCATGGAATTCTGGGTAGAAAAATTCTTGAGGAAGAAGGGCTTCACAGGCACGGCCTGATCTGTGAAAGACATACAGGAACAGGAATCACAAAACAGGAGATAATTGAAAAAAAACTTCCTCTTCCCCTGAAGGATATGGTTCCTGTTTCACTTGAAGAAGAAATAATCTGTTATGCAGATAAATTCTTTTCAAAGGACCCCGAAAGCCTTGAAAAGGAAAAAACTCCACAGGAAATTGAAAAAATGCTCGCTGGCTACGGCGGAGATCATCTTGACAAATTCAGAGAGTGGCATCTAAAATTCAATGTTTAAAAAAAACCTTAAAAAACACCTAAAGTTCTACTTTATCACAGATCATCAGAATAAAGATTTTTCAATGCTCGAACAGGTGAAAAAGGCTGTTTCCGGAGGAGCAACCATTGTCCAGTACAGGAACAAAAATTTTTTGCCTGAGCATATAGATGAAACCTTCCAGATAAAAAAGTTTTTAAAACTCAACAGGATTCCTTTTATTATAAATGATAATATTTTGCTTGCAAAAGCAGTGGATGCAGACGGAATTCATCTTGGACAGGACGATTTAAAGCCGTCAAAAGCTGCAGAAATTATCGGAAAAGACAAAATAATTGGAATTTCGGTTTCAGATTTAAATGAATTTGAAAATACAGACTTTTCATTTTGCGATTATATAGGACTTGGGCCTGTATTTCCCACAAATACAAAACAAGACGCAAAAAAAGCCTGCGGACTTGCGCTTTTTTCACAGATCTCTGCAAAATCAAACATTCCTGTAGTGGGAATCGGGGGAATAAACAAGGACAACGCAGCTTCAGTCATTGAATCGGGAGCTGATGGAATCTGTGTTATAAGTGCACTCACACAGAGTAAAAACATTTATGAGGCCGCATCAGGCTTTTCCGGAATACTTGGCATAACCCCTCCTGAAATCAGGCAGAAGTGGAAAAACGAATTTGAGCTGATTGATAAATTAAAGGGATTCAGCTCCTTTAAAAGAAACCTGAAAATAAGTGCAGGCGATGATGCCGCTCTTTTATACAGCATTGAAAATCCTGTTGTTTCAACAGACACACAAAGAGAAGACATTCATTTCAGACTTTCATGGCAGAGCTTTTATGAAATCGGATTCAAGGCAGTTTCTGTCTGCCTGAGCGATCTTGCGGCATCCTATGCAAAGCCTTTATCTGTATTCATAAACCTTGGACTCCCTGAATATGTTTCAGAGTCTGACATTGTTGAACTCTACAAAGGAATGGATAAAAATCTTTCTCAAACAGGCTGCTCCATTGGCGGAGGAAATATTTCAGCTTCGGAAAAACTTTGCATCGACCTTTTTGCCATTGGTGAAGGAAGTGAAATATTTCCGGAAAGATCCAGTGCAAAACAAGGCGAACTTATATGCTCAACAGGATTTCTCGGCCTTTCAAAAGCCGGACTTGAAATACTTGAAAAAAACATTGAAGGCTTTGATTTTCTTGTAAATGCATTTAAAAAGCCGTATCCGAAATTTTTTGAGGCAAAGATTCTTGAAAACTTCAGGATAACCTGTGCAACAGACATAAGTGACGGTCTTTACGGAGATTTGTCACATATTGCAAAAGCTTCGGGCATAAGTGCTGTTATTGACCCTTCAGATATACCAGTTCATCCCGAACTTGAAAAATTCTGCAGCCAGACAGGAAAAAATCCCCTCGATTACATTATTTCCGGAGGAGAGGATTATGAGATCCTCTTCGCATGTTCAGAATCGGATTTCAAAAGGATCAAAACAAAAATTCCCGATGCTTTCATTGCCGGCAGAACAACAGAACTTACAGACCAGTATGTTGTATCTGACATTACCGGGAACTCCTTTGATCACGGTAAATGAAAAAAGTTCCGGAAAAATTAATAATCATTATCAAAAAACATTTTACAAACTTTTTTTTAAACGTAAAATCAAGGATGAATTGTAATCTTTTTCAGGTTTTCATGTACAATGAATAAAGCAGTAAATCTCGGCGCCTGTGCATGTTTTTAAATTAAAAAAACATTATTTATCATGATTTTCTAATTTAAAAATATGCAGACTTCATTTAAGTTTCAGATAAAAATCAAGGGGTAACAATGAAATTAATAAAATGGTTCAGAAATATATCCATCGGGAAAAAACTTGTGTTTGGTTTCGGCCTGGCATCTCTTATAATAACCATTATAGGCTCAATAGGCTTTTTTCGGATTTCAAATACAATTACCGACGTTGACACAATGGTGAAAACAAACCTCAGGTTCCTTATTCAAGCAGAAGACCTTAAAATTTTTGCTCTCCAGCACAGAAGATTTGAAAAGGATTTTTTTCTCAACATAGGAGACAACAATACTCAGCTTAAATATATTGAAAGATTTCAAAAGGTTTCAAAGGATACAAAACCTCTTATAGAAAGCATTATTGCAGATATTGAAAAACATTCATATCTCGGTTCTGAAGTGCAAACTTCTGCAAAAAAAGCTCTGGACTCGTACCTGAAATACAGTAAAGGATTTATTTCACTTACAGAAAAAATACTTAAAGAAAAAGATATTTCCCCGCAAAAGGCCAATGAAATGATGGAAAACCTGAAGCAGAATATCTATGATTTTGAATTAAATGTCGATGTAATCCTTAACTCGGCAATAAAACTCATGGAAAGTGATGCCGGTGCAATTGCGGCCAAAGGGAACAGATCGAGATTTGTAATCGGAGTCTTTCTTTTTGCAGGAATAGTCTTAAGCATTCTTCTCGGGACTGCAATTACGGTTTCCATACGAGGGCCGATTATAGAAGCTGTTTCTTTTGCAAACAACATGTCTAACGGTGATCTTACCCAGCAAATAAGAATCCGCAGAAAAGACGAAGCAGGTGTTCTTGTCGAGGCTCTTAATTCCATGTCCGAAAATTTAAGGGAAATGTTCACAAAAATTGCATCAGACACCAAAACACTCAACAGCTCATCATCGGACCTTACCCATGCTTCTGAGGAAATTTCTGCAAGTTCCGGCCAGACTGCTGAAAAATCCCAGAAAGTTTCCAGAACTTCTGCAGAAATGAGCTCAAACATGAACAGTGTTGCTGCAGCAACAGAGCAGGCGTCCTCTAATATCAGAATAATTGTTACAGCTGCAGAGGAAATGACTGCAACAATAGGTGAGGTTTCAAAAAACACTGCAGACGGAAGCCGCACAACTTCAGATGCAGTTGAAAAAGCTCAGAATGTTTCAGGCAGAGTCAGGGAACTGAATGAAGCAGCCATGGACATAAGCAAGGTCACTGATGCAATTTCAGATATTTCCGATCAGACAAATCTTCTGGCTCTTAACGCAACCATAGAAGCGGCAAGAGCAGGAGATGCAGGCAAAGGGTTTGCTGTTGTTGCCTCTGAAATAAAGACCCTTGCCGAACAGACTGCAAGGGCGACAAAAGAGATAAACTCAAAAATTTCAGGTATTCAGAAAACAACAAAGGAATCAACTGAAGCAATTGAATCTATACTTGAAATCATATACAAAATCGACTCAATCGTGACTTCTGTTGCTTCGGCAATAGAACAGCAGTCTGCCGCAGTAAGTGAAGTTTCCGGAAATGTTGCTCAGGCAGGTGAAGGACTTGAGGAAATAAATAAAAATATAAACAGAACATCTGTGATATCAGAAACCGTTGCAGAAGATATTGAATCAGTAAACAGTGCTGTGGAAAATATTCAGTCTGGAAGCAGGCAGGTCATGAACAGTGCAAAAGAACTCAATCTTCTGGCAAACAACCTGAATGAAATGGTGGCAAAATTTAAAATTTAAAGGAAAGCTTGTCAGCTTTTCGGAGTCCCTTCCCTGAAAACATAGCGCTGCGCAATAAACCTTGCAAATCCGGCGGCCTTTTTTTCATCGAGGACATCTTTTTTCTCAGATATAAACCCGGCAAGCTCAGGCGAAGTCATAATGTGAATACCGTTGTATTTTTTGATGTTTACGGTACCGGCTTCTGTTGAGACAATTACCGGAACAGGCATCAGGTCTGTCTTGAATCCTTTTTTAAATAAAATATTGATCATGTTGCACACCCGCCATAATTTTGCACATTCCTTTTCAAGACTTCCATCCATATTTGAAAGAACCTGATTTTCCGTGCTGAAGTTTCCGTCTTCCACAGCCGCAATAACAAAAACGCCCTTAGGTGTTATTACAAGATGGTCTATCTGAAAAAACTCCATAATGAGCCAGGTAAAAGCAAAACATCTGTCATCAAGGGTTTCAAGAACTTTGTTTATTTTTTCTGAGGATTTTTCTATTTTTTCAAATCTGGACTTTGAGGTAAGTTTTATCCATCCCAGAGGATTTGTTCTGTAGGAGATCACGAGAAAAACAATTGTTACAAAACCTGCAACTCCAAGTATAAAAAGCCATTCAGACCTTAAATCGTCGGATGTTCCTGCCATGAAAAAACCAAGGAACAAGCCTATAAGAACAAGGATTACAATCTGTTTAATAAGTTTTTTATCCCCGTTTTCAAAATATTTATGAATGTAGGCCATTTTTTCTTCTCCTGATCAAAAAAATTTTTATCCCCAATCCCCGCAAATCTTTTTACTCTAATCTTAATATTAATGAAGCAGCACCTTAAACCATGAAGATGCCGCTTCTTCTTATTTCCATCAACGGGGGGAGGTAAATAAGGCTTTAAAAAGGTTATTCAGCAGGTTCTGCAGCAAACCCCGCCTTTAACACAGTTTCTTCTTTTTCTATTGTTCCTGTTTTTTTACCAAGATGGATAGCCTGATCCTTTTCTTTTGGAGCTGAAGGCGGATTCCCGGGGAAAACAGGCTCTGCTTCCCTGTAAAGATTTTCTTTTGATGTGCCAAGATAAACAATTGCACATAAAAGAATGGAAACAGCAAGTCCCCATGCAGCCCCTCTTGTTGCCAGAACAGCGCCGGCAACACCAGCTATTCCAAGGTCATTGAACGATTTTGATTTAAGGATTCCTATCCTGACACTGACATATCCCTGCACAAGCATAGTGGAGGCAAGACCGATTCCAAGAATCGGTTTTACCGTTGCAGTTACAGGAGCAAGAAAATAACCTGTCCATGTTCCAAAACGAAATGAAGCAGCTCCTCCTGTAAGTGATTCCATTGCCTCAGGTCCGTGTTTGTATCTTTCACACACAACAACCTGCATAGCAGCCCAGAGAGGACCGCACATTGAAATATCAGGGCCTGCAATACTCATTATCATGTTTCTTGCACCAAAAATTATGTGAGCTCTGTCAGGGCTGTAGTCAATATCTTCATCAGGTCTGTATTTCTGGGCATCTTCAATAAGAGCCTGGCTCTGAAGAACATCACCGAATATTACAATATAAGCACTTAAAACCATTGGAATCGATGCAATGAAAAGGCTCAAAGGAGGAACCGGAATGTTTCCAAACATTGTAAAATCTCTGAAAAGACCAACAAAATCCGGGCGGGTAAAAATATTTGAATCATAAGTCGGCCATGGAACTTCACCAAACATCGGGCCTACAAATATTGCAAGGGCAAGAGCCGGCATCATTCCAAGGTTTGAGATTGTAAAAAGAAGCCTGTTCTTTTTTCTAAGTGTTTTGAAATGATCTGAGAAAAGAAGATAAAATGCCAGCCCCACACAGATTGTAATTGTCCATGGGTATGCATCAAAACTCTTAAGACCTTCTCCGGGCTTGAAAATAAGCATTACTGCAGAAAATCCGGCTCCAATGAGAATTGCCGACTGAACTGCATTGGGAATAAAGGATATCACCTTTTTTGCAAGCCCCGAAACCCCGATCGTCAGACAGAATGCACCAAAAAGGAGTTCAAAGGCAATAAGAGCCTGCATTCTTTCCACCCCGGGAGCAAACCCTTCCACGTACACAATCAGAAGGGGCACGGCAGGCGTAACCCACCCAGGAACAACCGGGTCACCGAATGTCACATGGGCAAGATAAAGAGTACCGTTTATAATTACTATGGCAAGAGCAACTTCATAGCTCATTCCAAGCTTTGCTGTAAGAACAGGTATGATTCCAAGGCAAACCGTACACATTAGAATCCCCTGGAGATAATCCGCAAGTTCAAGGCTGTAATGGATAAACGGAAGACGAAGTCTCAGCTTGCCCATTGGTATGCCCGGTTGTATTTTTCCATATTCTCTTTTACTTTTCATAACAAACTTTCTCCTCATAGGAAGACTGATTTGAAACCTTAAGCAAATCAGAAGTTAAACCGTCCTGAGTGTATTCCCGTTATCCGGGTAAAACACTTCACCAAGTTATAATATCTATAAATATATACAAAGTCCTTTTAATATTTTTCTTGAGCAGCTCCTTGAAAAACCTTATTTTCGAAGCCGGCTTCAATAAAGCCTGTAAAATAATTTCCCGAATTCCTCTTCAAGCCCTTGTCTGAAATCAGGATGAGCAACAGAAATAAGTGCCTTTGCCCTTTCCCTTACAGAATGGCCTCCAAGATGAGCTATCCCGAATTCCGTAACAATATAATCAACATCATTTCTTGAAGTGGTTACAGCCTGGCCAGGCTCAAGGGCTGAAACTATTCTTGATTTTGTTCCCTTTGCAGCTGTTGAGGGAAGTGCAATAATGCTTCTTCCGCCTTTTGACAATTTTGCGCCTCTCACAAAATCGACCTGTCCGCCTACTCCGCTGAACTGAACGCTTCCAAGGGTGTCAGCAGCCACCTGTCCGAGAAGATCAACTGAAATTGCAGAATTTATCGAAACCATATTGTCGTTTTTAGCTATAAGAAAAGGGTCGTTTGAGTAATCAACAGGATACATTTCAATCATGGAGTTGTTGTCCAGCCACTGGTAGAATTTCCTTGATCCCATGGCAAAGCAGATTACAATTTTTCCGGGATGAAAATTCTTTTTCCTTCCGTTTACAACCCCTTTTTCCACAAGATGCATAACTCCGTCGGAAACCATTTCAGAATGAATTCCAAGATCCTTTTTTTCTGTCAGAAAAGTAAGGGTCGCATCAGGGATTGCACCTATTCCAAGCTGAAGACAGTCGCCGTCTTTAATCAGCTTTGCAACATTTTCACCAATGGCTTTTTCCGTGTCGCCTATTTTGGGAGGAGCAAGCTCAATTATCGGGGCACTGGATTCCACAAAATGATCTATCTGACTTACATGGAGAAATGAATACCCGCATGTGGAAGGCATTTCCGGTGTCACTTCGGCAATTACCTTCTTTGCCTTCAGGGCCGCTTCCATTGTATAGTCAACAGAAACCCCAAGGCTTACATAACCTGACTTGTCAGGGGGAGAAACAGTAATAAGCGCAACATCCACAGGCAATATTTCATTCCTGAACAAAAGAGGAATTTCGCTGAAATGACAGGGAGTGTAATCACCCTTACCTTCAGCCAGAAGCTTTCTTGTCTTAGGCCCTGCAAAAAGCGACCTGTGGCGGAAAATCCCCTCATATTCAGGAAGACAGTATCTCGACTCACCCATGGAAACCATGTGAA
>JBFWJK010000036.1:0-20742 GCA_050253255.1 Desulfobacteraceae bacterium
TGACGCTGGGGAGACATTGCACGGTAGCTGACTCCAAGAACGCCTCCCATTCCACCTGACCCCGGGGAACAGATCCATCCGGGCCTGCAGTCGTATGGAGAAAAATCCTGTCCAAGAGAAGAGTCTGATGCTGAGGCTGAAGCACCTGAAACAGCTCTTGCTATAATATAATCCCTTGTTTTTAAAATATTTGGGATTGAAAAATTCCTGCCGCCAATATCTGCTGTATTTTTTTTGCCTTCAAGAAGGCTTTTGTAATTTTCATTTTCTGAATCTGCACTTACTCCGTAATAATCAAGCACTCCATCAAGTGCATATTTTCTTGCATAATATTCGGGGTTGCCGCCTACAGAAACTGTTCTTGCCATACCTATGGAACCTACATCTGTTCCGGGAGAAGGATTTAAAAACCACTGAGGAAGAAGAGCGCTGTCTCTTAACTGCTCAAAAGTATAGTCATAACTGAGGCTGTCAGCCGACCTTTTGTCAGAAGCTACACAGGAGGTAAAAAACAGCAAAATGAAAACAAAACAAATTTTTTTAGACATTTTGAATCCGTTAAATATTTTATAGATAATTGAAAACTTATCTTATAAAGGAAAAAAAAGCAATATTATCTGTCAATGGAAACTGTTTTAATAATTGCATTCATTACATCTTCAGGCCTTCCTGAAGATGAGTCGACTTTTAAATCAGCCCATTTTTCATATAAGGGGACTCTTTCCCTGTATATATCTTCTATTGTCTGACCTTTTTTATATACAACTCCCCGCTGGTTCAGATCAGACAGTCTTTTTGAAACAACATGAAGCGGGGTCTCGATATAAACTATTTCACCAATTGATTTAAGATGCATCATGGCCTTTTCACTCAGCACCACACTTCCACCCGTTGCAATCACGCAGCAGTCAGGATTAATTCCTGAAACCACTTCCTCTTCAATCCTGCAAAAACCTTCAAGTCCGAATTCATTTATAAGTTCAAAAAGCATTTTCCCTTTTTCCTGCTGAATGAGAATGTCTGTATCCACAAAATTCATGTTCATATATTTTGCAAGAATTACCCCTACACTGCTTTTTCCCGCAGCAGGCATTCCTATCAGAGAAATATTATTTTTCATTTACTTGCCTTTTTAATTTCAATTTTTTAATTAACTGACCGATAATAAGCTATTATATTTTTACTACACGGAGGACAATAATGAAATTCAAAAAAACATACCTTACGGCAGCATGCTTTCTAAGCCTTGTTTTTTTCGGTTCAAACCAGTGTTTTGCAGCAACCACACAGACACTGAGTCTTAACGCAACAGCCACAATAGAGGCGGCTTCACTGAATGCATCCATCCAGAACGATCTTAATTTCGGCACCATAATTGTTTCAAACCAGCAAAGTGAAGTGACAATTGATGCCTCAGCAGGATCTGCAACTCCGGTTGTTACATCAGGATCTGCTTCAGTTACCGGAGGAGGAAGCGGGCTTATTCATGTAACGACAAACCTTGATTCAAACATAACCATAACCTACCCTCCTTCTGTAACAATAACTGACACAGGCGGAGTCAACACCATGACTATAAACAGCATTGCAGTCAACTCAACTCCAAGCCCTCTCAACGCAGTCTCAGGCACTCCCAATGAACTCCATGTAGGAGGAATGCTTACTGTCGATTCTCTTCAGACTGCGGATACATATACAGGAACTGTAAGTATAACTGTAAGTTATTAAGTTCATGAAATTTTTAAGACTTATTGTTTTTTTGCCCTTTCTTGCATCAACACAGGCGGAAAGTGCAGATATAAACATTTTGTCATCTCTTGATTTCGGAGCAGTGACTGCATCATTTTACGGAGATGTAATTCAAATTGACGCATCTGAAAACCAGTCAGCACCTTTTGTTCTTTCAGGAGGAAAATCAGTTGTTTCTGGTGGCCAGAGCGCTCTTGCAGTTTTTACACCCGACAGTGAAGGACAGATTGTAAATATAAGTTATCCGGTCAATATTGAAATAATAAGCGGCGCAGAAAAAATGACGGTAAGAGATATTTCCCTGAATTCCACAAAAAACTTTGTCACACAAAGCACATCTCCGGTAAACATCAATATAGGAGGAGTACTTGAAATAGGTGCCTCACAGAAATCGGGGAATTATTCAGGGACAGCTCTAATAAACATAACAATAAACAATCCATAGAATAATTATGAAAACAAAACTTTTACTTACATTCACGGCTTTTCTTTTTTTGACAGCACCCGGCATATGCTGGGAAAAAAACGTTCTTGTTTCTCCCTTAAGAATTCTTATAGATTCAAAACAAAGAACAGACTCAGTTCAGATAGTAAATACATCGGAATCTGAAACAACATACAGAATATCACTTGTATCTATGAATGCAGATATTTACGGATCACAGAAAGAAAATACCAGCCCGGCAGGCAATGAAGCAAAAGCACTGGAAATATTAAAGTTTTCACCAAAAAGAACAACCCTTTATCCGGGCCGGACACAGACAATAAGACTTTTTGCAAAAAGACCCTTTGATCTTGAAGCAGGAGAATACAGAACCCATCTGAAAATAACACCTCTTCCCCCTCCGCCTGAAAAAAAACCCGGGACAGAAGACAAGGGACTAAGCATAAAGCTGAATTTCCTTGTAAGCACAACAATTCCTGTAATCATAAGACATGGGGACACATATTCATCTGTAAATATTGAAAAAGCTGAAATAAAAGGAAATGTTCTCTATCTCAGCCTTTCCAGAGCCGGAAATGCATCAGCACTTTTCAACATTGAGGTATACAACAGTCAAAAACTTTCTGGAGAAAGAAACAGAAACGCATTTTACACTCCAAACAGTGAAATGATAACCCAGGTAAATCTGGATAAAATTCCTCAAAAAGGTGACAGGCTTGATATTTTTATTAAAAATGCTGAAAACGGAAATAATTTTACCTATGATGTTTCATCACTGAGCGTAAAATAATTTTCAGATTTGAAGAACAGCCGCATAACCGGTTATTTTTTCAAGACTTCTCAATTCTTCTCTTGCCTTTTCTCGGCTTTCAAATCCCGGACACATGACCCTGTTCCATATCTGGCCATTATGCTCAAACTTTTTAATGACAAATCTGTATCCATGTTCATCAAGAATTTTCTTCACAAGATTTTTTGCATAATCCAGATTTTTGAAAGATGCTACATGGACACCAAACCCTTTGAGCTTTCCTGAACCGTAAACCCACCTGCCGTTTTCATAAAGAAGAACAGATTTATCCGGCTCTCTTTGTTCAGCTGTCCCTTTAATCCATCTGCCGTTCTCATAAAGAACGACCTGTTCTGATTCAGATTTTTCAATTTTTTCAGCAGCTTTTTCAGTTTCCCGGATAACAATATTTCTGTTTATGGACTGTGAGGATTCTATATTGATTTTTTCACTGATCCGGCGGTCTCCTGAACCGGCTTCAATTGTGTATTCTCCCGGTACAATTTTTTCAGCCACAAAAAAGCCGTCATAATCAGACATTATTTCCATTTTTATATTCTGGTCCTGTGATTCCAGAACAATTTTTTCATAAGCAAGAGGTTTTTTTTCATTATTTTCATTCTCTGTAAAAATATACCCTGAAACCTCTCCTGCTCTGTAAAATGGAATTTCAGTCTTTTCAATTCTTCCTGGACGCGGATAAAAGTATACTCCCTTTACCTTAGATTCAAGAAAAGGATCTTCAGATGCAGAAGTATTTACAGATATCCCTTCTTTTCTGTAGGGGGAAAGCCCCTTAAGCACAGCTACCCCGTCTTCACCGCTCAAGGCATTTCTTCCTGAATTTACGCTTCCTATTCCGGTTTCACTGATAACCGGTTCTTTATCATCTTTTTTTCCGTTATTGTTTTCATCCTCATATAACAATGCTGAGATTTCACCAAAATTAGTCCGCATATCAGAATCAAAATCAATCTTTTTTAAATGGGGTTCCCTTGAAAGTGAAAAAGCGATATCAGTTCTTACCTCCCACTCCCCTTCTGTGTCTGCTGAAAATGAAGGAGAAACCCTGAATCTCCCTGAATCATGATGAACTGAAGTTTTAGCTCTTAAAACACCATCTTCAAAATCATTTTCAAACTCGACCCCTGCATTTATTCTGTCATTGATATCCCTGTCCGCAGAAAAAATGAGCCTGTCAAGACTGGGCGAAGGATGAAGTGTGTAATCTCCCTGAACTTTCAAATCATAATCATTCAGCTCTGTATATCCGTAGAGATAACCGTCAACTTCATTGACAGACTGATCGTTATCCTTTTGCCAGCTGTTGTAGTTGAACAAGCTGAAATTATTTTTTACAAGACCCAGTCCTGCACTCAAAAAACTTGAGTCGCTTTTTTCTCCTTTTACGTACTTTTCACTCAAAGTAAAAGAAACTGGCAGATCAGAATTTTTTAATGCAGTTCCTGAAACCGAAGCTTCAAAAACATTTTTTTCAGGATTAAAGCCTTGATTTTCCCTTTCCAGATCATTGTAATATGTATTTTTCAGCCTCAAGCCCAAATCTTTTACATTTGTCTGTAGCAAAAGGCTTTCAGCACTTTTTCCCTTTTCATCAAAAACAGCGTCGCCTTTTACAAGCATTCCTGAAACTGAAGTTTTAAATCCCGCTCCGAAATAGTTATGTCTTTCTGAATTAAATTCTTCACTTCTCATTCCGGCATCAACATTCAGATTCTTAAAAGCTCCGAAGGAAAAGTTTCCTGTAAATCTTGGGGATTCATAATCTTCATCCCTTACTCTGTCTTCTACTGAAACAGTATCCTTATCCTTTGCAGTAAGAGTGAAGTCGTATTCAAAGGTTCCTTTTTTCTGCATATCAGAACCGATATTAACAATTCTTTCCTCAACAGATTTACGCCCCTGGGGATCTTCCCATACAAGCCTGAAAACATTCTGTCCGTAAAATACAGAAACATCGTCAAAAATATATCGCCCGTCCCGGCCTGCTGTTGTCCTTGCTATCAGGACATTGTTCCTGTAAAGCTCTATCTCAGATCCGGGGGGAAGGTTTCCGTCAAATTCCGTTGTATCAAAATCCCTGCTTTTCTGCAGGTCATGACTTTCTATTCTTATACCCGACTCTGTATCTGTTGAACCAAGCATTTTAAAATTATCGTGTCTCACATCAAAGACTGCCGCTCTTGTTACTTCCAGGGGAGAAGATTTCACAGGGTTTATTCTTTCAAAAAGAATATCTGCCCTTTCCGGATTATCCTCTTCATCTCCTTTTACAAAAACCTTATATCCGGATTTTAAAAGCTCGCCCCTTGCAGTTATGGAATAATCGAAAAGAGCATTTTTATCCTTGTCTGATTCATGCCTTAAATTTCCCTGAAAATCGACCACAGGAAAATCCGCCATTGAATATTTCTGGGGAAGCTTTGTAAAACCTTCAGTTTTGTCAATTCCTCTGTAAATTCTTTTATCTGAAAGAACATTCCTGTCCTCATCAAAAAAATTACTGTCTGTTTCAATAAAAAGAACCATTTTGGAATAATCGGCTTTAAAACGGCTGTTAAAAAGTTCTGACAGTAATTCATCTGAAAGAAATATTTCATTATTCCTGACAATAAAGTCCTTATCCTTTATAATACCTTTTCTGCCGTTTTCAGATTTTGCAAGTGAATTAAAATCAAAGGTAATTTTTTTGCCGTCTTTTTCTGCTGCAAGAATTTTATCATTAAAGTCATAATCAAATTTAAAAAGATTTAAAAGCGGCTTTACAGGGGTGTAGAGAATGCTGTTTTCCCTGAAGGAGACAATGCTGTCTGACAATATTTTCCTGCCGTGCCTTAACTCAAAAATATATTCGTCCGAATCAAGTTCAACAGAATGATCCGGCTTTCTTCCTGATTCAGTTTTCTCCACGCCTGAACCTTCATGAAAGCCGCCTGTTTTTTTCATTTCCGCTGAGGAGTAAAGCCTGATTTTAAATTCAGACAACTTTTCAGTTAAATCATCAAACAGTTTTTCATCTATCCTTTCTCCTTTTTCCATTCTTAAAACAAGGTCATGCCTTTTAAGTATTAATTCTGCCGCTTTTTTCGCATGATCGCCATTTTTTTGACGCAGATATCCCCATGCTTTATACTGCCCTGTTTTTTTCAAAAGCCTGTCTGCCATTTCAACCTCAAACCCTGATGAATCTGCAGGCGGCCTTTTGTCGGGCGGCTTATATAAAATTTTTGAGTAAACCTCCGGAACTTGCGTCATTCAGTCTGCCTTTGGATATTTTTTTGGTTTACTTCAGACATGAGTCTGCATAAGATTATTTGCAAAAACAATACCAGACAAGGGAAACACCGTGATTATGCATTTTGAGAGTTTTTTTGAAACTTATTGCCATGGCTTCAAAAAAAAATTTCCGCAATTTTGTGAAGCCTTTAATTTAAAGGAAGTTCATTCAAAAAATGTTTCAATGGAAGCATTAAGCCTGGGTAAGAACACCGGGCTTGAAAAAGAAGATCTCCAGCTTTGCAGACTGACAGGACTTTTCCATGATATGGGGAGATTTCCGCAGTTTGCACAATTCATGACTTTCAATGACCTTATTTCATGCGATCACGGCAAAAAATCAGCAATTGAGGCTGTAAGAACAAAACTGATATATGAAATTGAAATGGAAAAAAGAGATATTTTTTTATTTTCACTTTTTTTTCATAACAAAAAGCAAATCCCCGATTTAAAGAAGACCAGAAAAAACAATCTCAAATTATTGTATCTCAGAATTTTAAAGGATGCAGACAAGCTTGATATATACAGGGTTGTCTGTGAAAGCTATACCGGAACAAATATAAATTCAGATATAATTGCAATGAATTTAAGAGATTCAGATCAAATTTCACCAAAAATCATTTCAGATATTTTAAGCAACAGACCTGCTTCCACAGAAGATGTAAAATCCCTTACAGACCTTAAACTTGCTCAGGCAAGCTGGGTTTTTGATATGAATTTCAAACATTCACTTGAAGAGGTAAAAAAAAGAAAATACATTCAGACTCTTTTTTCAACGATTCCCGCTTCAGAAGGATCAAAAAGATGCAAAAATCATATTATCAGTCTCATAAACTCTGACTGATCAGGGTCTTGAATCGGTTTTGTACTGCTCGGGCTCATGTCTTTCAGGAAGTTTGTTTCTTATGAGAAAGCTTTTCTGAATAGCTTCAATTGTATCATCAATTTTTCTGACCCCCGCTCTTATTTCCTGAAGTCCGCTCAGTGTTGTGGAGGTAATCTTTGGTACTGTTTCACTTCCTTTTTCAATATTGGAAATTATTGCATCTATATCATTTATCCTTTTTCTTAAGTCACTGACCATAAGATTGATATTTTCTGCGCTCAGTTCTATATTATCCCCTATTCTTCCGACCTTCTCAAGATTCTGATTTACAAGATCCATTGTATATGGGGTTTTTGAAATTGCCGCTCTGACATCTTCAAGGATTTTTTCAATCTGCACCAGTCTGTCTTCGACCTGATCGGTAATTTTGGATGTTCTCAGTATCTCTCCGACATTACCTCTCCCCTTTTCAATATCATCGACGATTGTCTGAATATCATAGAGAACGGAAAAAATCGGGCCTTTATCAGAATTCAGCTTTCTCGACATTTCTGACAGTTCCTGGACTGACTCAACAAATTTTTTCGCAGTTTTCTCAACCTGGAACTCATCCATGATGTCAGAGAGGGATTTCTTTTCTACTGAAGAGATTCTTTCTCCCTCAGGAATAAGAGGAGATGTTTTATCCTGGCTTATAAGAGCTATATATTCGGAACCTACAAAAGTCGGGCTTTTAACTGTAACATATGACGACTCCCTGACCCTGTTTGAGTATTCATCAATAATAAGAACAGCCACCCGTACTTCGTCATCAATAAGCTTGACTTCCTTTACTTTTCCTATTTCAGCATTGAAAAGCTTTACGGGAGCGCCATCCTTGAGGTTGTAGGTCTCTTCAAAAACTGCGTAATATTCTATATATGTTTTAAAAAGCCCTTTTCCTCTCCCAATGAGAACAAGTGAAAATAACAGCAGAATGCTTATAATGAGAATAAAAAAACCGACTACCTTTTCTTTTCTACGAAATTCAAGATCCATTTTTCACCCTGACTTTTTCAATTTTATCTTCTTCTATAATTATTTTATGTGTAACTCTGAAAGAAGGCACAAAACCTGTAGTTGAAAAGAACACAACAGGAACGTTCATCTGCGAAGCTTTATTAAGTTTTTCACATAAAAACCTGTCAAGCCTCCCCCTTGTGAAGAGATAGGGTCTCTCCATATAAATCACCAGGGGATTTTTCAAAAATTCCCTCACAAGATAAGCTCCGCACTTTACTTCTTCTGTCGCCTTTTCAGGTCTCTGATAAAGATATTCCGAAATTCCAGCTCTTTCACAATCTTCCATAAAATCACCGTCAGGCCTGATTTTTCTGGAATTTTCCTCCCAGAGCCTGAACAGCAGAATATTTTCTATAAGACTTCTATTGCTCAGAAGAGCGCACAGCGGCCCTATATAAGCGATATTTCTTTTAAGCTCCAGAATTTTTTCATATTCAAGAGTATTGAACAGATCTTCCTTAAAAAAAATCTCTCCTTTCAAGGAAACAAGGGTTGAAAGTCCTCTTATAAAAAGAGAAGCCGTTTCATCGTCTGAAGCACTAATTTCAATAACATCATTTTCTTCAATTGAAATTGAAAATTCCGGAAGCGTTTTATTTTTATCTGAAACTATACAGTTTTTATATTCAATTATTGTTTTTTTCTGCTCCAACTTTTTACCCCCTCAGCGTAAACACAACAGAAATGAAGACATTGAAAATCAGGCAGTAAAAAAAACATTCCACAGCAGCTCTGGCTGTTCTGACAGGAACTTCCGTTATGGAATTTTTTGCTTCAAATCCCCTGTAAATGCATATGATGCTTATAATAATACCAAAGCCCATTGCTTTGAACAAAACAGCTGCCGAATCCGAAATTGAAATCGATTTGCCGATAATCACAAGAAATCTGTGAAGTGAAATATCAGAAAGTATCCATGCAGAAATATACCCCCCCAAAACCGACACAAGATTGAAAACAATAAAAAGACATAAAATTGCTGTTGTAATGCCGATAAGCCTTGGAAGACATATAAGCGCAACCGGGTCAGCACCAGCCATCTGAATGGCATCCATTTCATGACGGACATTCATGTAGCCGATTTCCGTTGTAACTGCTGTGGCAGATCTCAGAATCACGACTACAGCGGCAATCATCGGCCCGAGTTCCCTTAAAAGAATAATGACTGCAATATTTCCGATGTAGTCCTGGTCAGCAACTTTTGAAAACTGAAGAAAAAAAGCGGTACCTATTATAAGCGCAATCGGAACAATTATTCTCAGAGCCTGAACAGCGGTAAAATAGATCTGTTCAACTATTCCAACCCATACAAGTTCCTTGCCAGAATAATTTCCTTTTACAAATATTTTTAAAATACGGTATAGTAATCCGGACAAGGAAAAAATATAATCCAGATAATTTAAAAAACTTCTTCCTGTTTTACCTGAGAGGGACAGTAAATATTTCATTATGCCGGCTAAAATAAATTTAAGTTTAAAAGTAATTTTTGTCTTCTTATGTTCTATTCTTATTTCAACTGAGGTTTTTTCTCAACCATTATATATTCAATCAATGGAACACGCCAGAGAATATATCCTTGAAAATGACATAAAAAAAGCAATGAACAAATATCTTTCAATAACTGCCAATGATAACTTCAGCAGCGAAGAAAAGGCAAATGCACTATTTCTCTATTCAATGATTCTCTGGAAAAAAAAATCAGATCTTCCTAATTCCAAGTCTGCCCTTGAAACACTCCTCAGATCATTTCCGGAAACCGAAGCCGCAGGAGACGCCTTGTTTTCTCTTGCAGCAATGGAGGCGGAAAACATGAACTTTGAAAAAAGCTGTGATTATCTTGAATCTTTTGTTTCAAAATTTCCTGACCACATAAGAATAAAAAAAGCAAAAGAGCTTCTTGAAACTGCCAATAATTATTTCAGAACCGACAGTATTCCTGTAAAAATTCTTCTTGCAAGACTGAGACAGTGTTCTTTTTCATCCGAAGACTATTTTTCCTCTGACTCCGGTCCTCTCAAATCAAAAAAAGTTCATGCGTCACTCTCTCCTCAAAAAACAATCAGAATAAACGGCAGGGATACTTTTAAAAAACAGGTCATAATTTTTTCCGGAAAATCTCCGGTCAGCTTTAACAGCAACAGATACAAGGGGAAAATAATTCTTAATCAAAATAAAAATAAAATTGAAATAATAAATACTCTTGAACTCGGCCAATACCTTAAATCCGTTGTTCCGTCAGAAATGCCCGGCTCATGGCACCATGAAGCTCTTAAGGCTCAGGCTGTAGCCTCAAGAACATACGCTCTTTTCATGATTGAACAGAACAAAAACGCCAGCTATCACCTTGAATCAGGAATTTTATCCCAGGTGTACAAAGGGATTGAAAACATATGTGAAAATTCCTCAGAAGCTGTTGAACAGACGGACTCCCAGTTTATTTCCTTCGGTGAAAAACCTGTTCTTGCAGCTTTTCATTCAAACAGCGGGGGATTCACTGAAGATCCGATGTATTTCTGGAAAAAAGATTTTTCATATCTAAAACCAAAGACAGACAGATTCACTCCTTTAAGCGAATGGAATATATATTTCAGCTATGATGAGCTTTCAAAAATATTATTCAGCAATGCCGCACAGATTGATAAAATTTATATTTCCAGAAAAACCCCTTCAGGCAGAGTTGCTGAAATTACTTTCAGGACAGATAAAGGTAATTTTTATTTTGACGGTGAAAAATTCAGAGAAAAAACTGATTTCTTTACTGTAAAAAGCACTCTTTTCAAAATCACTGATTCAGGAAAAGGAATAGAAATAAGAGGACGGGGCTTTGGACACGGAATAGGAATGAGCCAGTGGGGAGCAAAGGCAATGGCTGAAAAAGGCTACACATATAAAGAAATAGTCAGATATTACTATTCTGACAAGGTAACCATAGGGAAAAAACTTCCCCGGTCATTTTACAATAACCAGGGAGATTTATTTTTAACCAAGCTTTTCTAAAAGCAATCTTGCCTTGTCAGTTTTTTCCCAGCTGAAGCCTTCTTCTTCTCTTCCGAAATGACCGTAAGCAGCAGTTTTTCTGTAAATAGGTCTCAAAAGATCAAGTTCCCTGATAATCCCGGAAGGAGTAAGATTGAAAACCTCTCTTATTGCCGCAGACAATGCCGAATTTGGAACCTTGCCAGTACCGAATGTATCGACAAGAACTGAAACCGGTTCAGGATAACCTATTGCATAGGCAAGCTGAACTTCACATTTTTTTGCAAGACCTGAAGCAACAATATTTTTTGCGATATATCTTCCCATGTATGAAGCACTTCTGTCCACCTTGGAAGGATCTTTACCTGAAAAACAGCCTCCGCCATGACTTCCCTGACCGCCGTATGTGTCAACGATAATTTTTCGTCCTGTAAGACCGCAGTCTCCCATGGGGCCTCCCACAACAAATTTACCTGTGGGGTTTATATAGTACCTGGTTTTTTCATCAAGCATATCAGCCGGAAGAATCTTTTTTACAACTTCTTCCATTACCGCTTCTTTTACCTGATCATAGGTTGAATCACCTGTATGCTGAGTTGAAACAACAACAGCATCTATTCTTTTTGGAACACAGTTTTCATATTCAATGGTAACCTGTGCTTTTCCGTCAGGTCTGAAAATATCGACTGTTCCGTTTTTTCTTACTTCAGCAAGTCTTCTTGTAAGCCTGTGAGCCATAACTATAGGCATTGGCATAAATTCAGGAGTTTCACTTGAAGCAAACCCGAACATGAGCCCCTGGTCTCCTGCACCCTGCTCCTTGAAAAGGCCTTCGCCTTCATTTACCCCGACAGCAATATCAGGCGACTGATGGTCAATACTTGTAAGTACTGAGCATGTCTGCCAGTCAAAACCCATATCCGAAGAATTATAGCCGATTTCCCTTATTGTATTTCTGACTATCTGGGGCATGTCAACATAGCATTCAGTTGAAATTTCCCCTGCAATAAATGCAAGACCTGTGGTTACAAGAGTTTCACATGCAACCCTTGCTTTTTTATCCTGTTCGATGATGGCATCTAAAATTGAATCTGAAATAGCATCGGCCACCTTGTCAGGATGACCTTCAGTAACAGATTCTGAAGTAAACAATACACTTTCGCCTGCCATATTACCTCCCTTGTATGATTTTGCTCCCTTTTCCCGCTTTTGCAGCAAGATCAGGGTTTTATTACCTTGTTGTCTATAAGTCTTGTTTTTCCAATAAAAACAGCCATTGCAAGAACAACTTCTCCATCTATGACATCAACATCTTCAAGAGTCCGGGGGCTGCATATATTTATATAATCAATTTCAGCTTTTTCATACTCATTGATTATATCTTTTACAGCCTGCAGAACCTTTGAGGATTTTTTTTCTCCGGCTTTCACCATTTTTTCCGCTTCAAGAATACTTCTGCTCAAAACCAGAGCGTTTTTCCGTTCTTCTTCAGACAGGTACGTATTTCTGGAGCTCATTGCAAGTCCGTCCGACTCTCTTACAATCGGAACTCCTTCGACTTTTACAGGGAAATTCAGATCTGTCACCATCTGCCTTATGATTGCAAGCTGCTGAAAATCTTTTTCTCCGAAAAAAGCGAAGTCAGGCAGAACAATGTTGAAAAGCTTTGAAACCACAGTTGCAACCCCCCTGAAATGACCTGCTCTTGATTTTCCGCATAAATGATCGGGCAGTTTTTCAAGATCAACATATGTCTGATAATTTTCAGGATACATTTCCCTTGCAGAAGGAAAAAAAACTGCATCAGCACCTCTTTTTGCAGCAAGCTCCAGATCGCGGTCAAAATTCCTGGGATAGCTCTCAAAATCTTCGCCTTCACCAAACTGGGCAGGATTTACAAAAATACTTACAACAACCCGTTCACATTTTTCCTTTGCTCTGTCAATCAGAGTCAGATGGCCTTCATGAAGGAATCCCATTGTGGGAACAAACCCCACCTTAAGGCCGTCTTTTTTCCACTTTACAGAACACTCGGTCATTTCACTGATTTTATCAAAAACTTTAATCTGGCTCATAACCCTTCCCGAAATTAAAATACAGCTGAACTGTATCTTTAAAAGAATTGATTGAGCATTAAAATGCAGCTCAATATATCAAGACTTATTGATTAATTGATATCTCATAAAAAGTCAACTTATCAATCCCTAAAATTTCAGTTTTATTAAAAAAAACCTGCTATTTTAAGACCTTCACTTATGTACAATAGCCTAATAATTATTGTAATTGTAATTTTTATCTGATAAAAAAATTTCGTTTATTTATATTACAGACATTGAAAAAAATGCCGGCAGTCTATAATGACTGTGGACGGTAATGGATTAATTTTTTCCCGGAGATTTGAATTTGAACATACAATCACAGGTTAAGGCGGCAATAAAAAAATCACCTGTTAACACAATAATCGAGGCTTGTGCAGAAAACATAATCAAAACCCAGAAAATAACCGGTGAAATCCCCTGGGCTGCAGGAGAAAAAACAGATCCGTGGGACATGGTTGAAGCCATAATGGGTCTTAATATTTCAGGGTATTTTGATGAAGCCAGAAAAGCTTTCGAATGGCTGAAAAAAATGCAGCTGCCTGACGGAAGTTTTTATGCTTCCTATATAAATGGTGCTCCCGATGACAGGACAAAAGACACCAACATGTCTTCTTATATTGCTGTGGGCCTTCTCCATTACCTTATGATTACAGACGACATGGATTTTGCCCGTTACATGTGGCCCTCAGTTAAAAAAGGGCTTGATTTTGTTCTTCCTCTCCAGGCTGAAGGCGGAGAAATATACTGGGCAAAAAGTCCTGACGACGTCATCGACAAAATGTGTCTTTTAACCGGCTCCAGTTCAATATACACAAGCCTTAAGTGCGGAATTCTGCTGGGTGAAAAAATTGGAATTGAATGTCCTGAATGGAAAAACGCTGCTCTAAAACTTGAAAATGCACTAAGAACCAGACGCCATGTTTTCAATGTGGCAAAATCCAGGTATTCAATGGACTGGTTCTATCCTATTTTATGCGGAGCACTTACAAAAAGCGACAGTGAAAAAAGGCTGGAAAAATACTGGAAAAAATTTGTTGTCGAAGGCATGGGAGTCAGATGCGTTGCTGAAAATCCATGGGTTACAATAGCTGAAACCTGTGAACTTGTTCTTGCTCTTTATGCAATGGGCAACAGAAGAAAAGCCGAAATTATTTTCAACTGGATTTTAGACAGACGATTTGAAGACGACGGGTCATTCTGGTGCGGCTTTACTTTCCCTGACATGGTAATCTGGCCGGAACAAAGGCTGACATGGACAAACGGAGTGGCAATAATGGCTGCTGATGCTCTTTACGAAATAACCCCTGCATCAAATCTTTTTTCCCATGCTTTCTGGGAAAAAAAAAGCACCTGGAGATACCTTAACTAATTTATACTGACGGCTGTTGTGCTGTGAATCAGACAGCAAAATAAAAGTTTTTAAAAGCGAGTTTTAATTGAGAAAAGACAGACGACCCTACTGGATGAAAAAACTTCATGAAAACATCCAGGACAAATATTTCAAGCACTTTGTAAAACCTGGTTTTGAAAGTCTCGGCAAAGGATGTTATGCAATAAAGCCATGGCATATAGAGCTTTTCGGCTCACCTATAAAAGGAGGGAGATTCATAAATTTCATAGCTGCTCCCGACAAAAAAATCAGGCTCACTGTATGGACAGATCTTCCGGACACAAAAGGAATAGAGCTTGGAGACTATGTCCTTGTATGCCCCGGAGTCAGAATTTCTGCTGCGACATCAGTGTCCATTGGCAGCAACTGCATGCTTGCAAGCGGAGTTTACATCACTGATGCGGACTGGCATGAAATTTACGACAGAAGCAAGTCCATAGGCACAACAAAGCCGGTTTCAATAGGAGACAATGTATGGCTGGGCGACAGCGTAATAGTATGCAAAGGCGTCACTATTGGCAGGAATGCAATAATAGGTGCCGGATCAGTTGTTGTTTCTGACATACCTGCAAATACAATAGCGGCAGGGAACCCTGCAAAGGTAATAAAGGAACTTGATCCCGACAAAAAAATAATAACAAGGGGCGACTGGTATTCAAACCCGGGCAAACTTATTGAAGGTTTTGATATTCTTCAAAAGGATCTTTTAAGGGGAAATACTACTGCAGGCTGGATAAAAAGTCTTTTCTTTCCCTCCAGCTCAGATTGAAATATTATGAAAAATTATTTTAAAAAAAACACTATACTCGCTGTATGCTTAACTATTTTTGCACTGTCACCGGTATTTGCGGCGGTACAGGCAGCAGAAATATCTAATTTCATTATCAATAAAAAAAAGGACAGGCTGTTTCTGTCTTTTTCGACTGACAATGCATTTTCAGAAGATATTTCAAATTTAATTCAGAGCGGCATTCCTGTAAGCTTTTCCTTTGACATTGAAATAGAAAAAAAAAGAAGCTTTTATCTCCCTGACAAAACAGTGTATGAAAAGGAAATAATCCACAAACTTAAATACAGCAGCCTCACCAAAACCTTTTTTATTATAAAACCCTATATTTCTGAAGAACCTTATGTAATAAACTCCAAAAACAGAGCTGAATCTGAAATGACATCGGTTACAGATTTTGAAATAATGCTGCCTGATGAATCAAAAGGCCTTTACACTGTTTATGTGAGAGCAAGACTCCAGGAAGTGACTCTCCCTTTTTATATGCACAAGGTTTTTTTCTTTTTGTCAGCATGGGACTTTAAAACCGACTGGGTAAAACAGGACATAGAGCTCTGAAAATGGAAAAAGACCAGAGAAAAAAAGAATTTAAGATAATAATTGCAATTGTTATTATTCTTACCATTCTTTCAGCACTTGAATTCAAATTTCTTAAAAACGATTCCGGACTGCAGCTCAACAGCGCTCTTGTATTTTTTATAATCAACCTGAACCTTATTCTGCTTCTGCTGCTGATTTTTCTTATCCTGAGAAATCTGGTCAAACTCTACTATGAAAGAAAAACAGAGATTCCCGGCTCAAAGATCAAGACCCGGCTTTTAATGGCTTTTATTCTCATAACTCTTATTCCAAACGCAATGCTCTTTATTTCTTCAGTAAACTTCATCAATTCAAGTATTGCATACTGGTTCAACGCACCTGTTGAACAGGCCCTTAAAAATTCAATCGAAGCCGACTATGAATATTACAAATACATAGAAAAGAATCATTCATACTTCATAAATCAGAACATAAACAGAATAAAAAATTCTGACAGTGAAAAGCTCCAGGCACTGATAGAATCATCTCCATTTGATTTTGTGGAAATATATTCGAAATCCGGCAAAAGGCTCAGATACGCTGTCAAGGAAAGCCTGGGGCCTGATGCAGAAATACCTGAGTCCAGGATACACAACATTGAAAAGTTTCCGGCAACCATCACACGAGATACCGGAAGCATGAAGGTAATAAAAACCATTGTTGAAAAAAACGGAGTCTATATTTCAGCCGGCGTTGCTGCAGATTTGAAAATACTCATGAAGTTTGCAAAAATATCAGAAGGGTATGACGAGTACCAGCAGATAAAACTCATGAAAAACTCAGTAAAAACAACATATATTCTTGCTCTTTTCCTTGTGAGCTTTCTTGTGCTCTTTTCCGCTGTATGGTTTGCATTTTATTTTTCCAAAACAATAACAGATCCGATAATGGATCTTGTAAGCGCAACAAGAATTATTTCCAAAGGTAATCTTGACCTTAAACTGAAGCCGAAAACCGACGACGAAATCGGAACTCTTGTCAATGCGTTCAACGACATGACAAAAGAGCTGAAAGCGGCTAAAGTAACTGTTCAGAGACAGAATGAAGAATTTGCCAGAAGAACAAGATACATAGAAACCATCCTGAGAAATATTTCAACCGGCGTTGTTGCAATCGACTCAAACGGAACCATAACCGCAGCAAATATGGCTTTTGGAAATATCTTCAAAAAAGACTACTCTCAGATAACCGGGAGATATTATAAAGATGTTCTTCCTGAAAAATACTGCGAGCTTGCAAAAAGATACATCAATTCGGGAATGAAGGTTGTTGAGGAAGAAATACCTGTTCAGATTCCAATAGAAAACGATATGAAAAATCTGCTTCTCAGATTTTCCTCACTTCATGATGAGCATGGGAAGAATATGGGTATAGTTACCGTTTCAGAAGATGTGACTGAACTTGAAAAAGCCCAGAGAATGGCTGCCTGGCGCGAAGTTGCAAGGCAGATTGCCCATGAGGTCAAAAACCCTCTGACACCGATATCTCTTGCCGCACAAAGGCTGCAGAGAAAATTCCCCGAACTTCTTGAAGACAAGGTTTTCCACGACTGTACCAAAACAATTATCGATCATGTCGGAATAATGAGAAGCCTTGTAAATGAATTTGCATCATATGCAAGATTTCCTTCACCTCAAAAAGCACTGTCGGACTTCAAGGATGTACTTAACTCGACAATACCTCTTTACATGGAAAAATACCCTGAAATTGAGTTCAACATAATACTTCCTGAAAAACTTCCAAAAATTTTCATGGACAAGAGACAGATAAGCCAGGCAGTAATAAACCTGGTTGAAAATGCCGCTGCCGCCATGAACGGCAGAGGTGTCCTTTCCATTGAAACTGAATTGAAGAAAACAAAAAAACTGGTTAGCATAAAATTTTCCGATTCAGGGCCGGGAGTGACCAAAGATAAAAGGACAAGGCTGTTTGAGCCTTATTTTTCAACTAAAAAATCAGGAACAGGCCTCGGGCTTACAATAGTAAATTCAATAATAAGTGCCCACGGTGGCATCATAACACTTGACGAAAATCAGACAGGAGGAGCATGCTTTATCATAGAACTTCCTGTTTAAAAAAAGAATAAGGAACAGCGAATGAATCCCCATATTCTTGTGGTTGACGACGAAGAAGCCATACTGAAACTTTTGACTGAAATGCTTAAAGATGAAGGATTTATAGTTTCATCTGCCGAAAACGGTTACCAGGCCTTGAAACAGATAGAAAAAGAAGAACCTGATCTTGTTCTTCTCGATATTTATCTGCCCGGCATAAACGGCATTGAGACACTTCAGGAGATAAAAAAAATAAACAAATCGATTCCGGTAATTATTATCTCCAGTTACGGAAATATCGATAATGCAGTGTATGCAACAAAACTTGGAGCCTATGATTTTATAGAAAAGCCGCTGTCCATAGACAAAACTCTTGTAGCAATAAAAAATGCGCTTGAATATCAAAGACTTGAAGAGGAAAACAGGTACCTGAAAAAAAAGAACCTCGATAAAAACTCTTTTACAGGAAATTCTCAAAGAATAAACGAGCTTAAAGGAAAACTTTTCCAGGCAGCCATGTCAGATGAAAATATACTCCTTTACGGAGAAAACGGTACAGGAAAAAAACTTGCGGCCAGAAACATTCACTTCTTGAGCAAACGCTCAGAGTTCCAGATGATAACCATTAACTGCGCATGTCTTCCAAAAGAATCAGCGGAAAAGACCCTTTTCGGGTGTGCAAAAGGATTTTCAGCTTCTGATTCACCCAAAATAAAAGGAAAGCTTGAACTTGCTGACTCAAGCACCCTTTATCTTGACGAAGTAAGTGCTCTGGACCCTGAAATTCAGGAAAAACTGCTTGAATTCATAGAAACAAAAACCATCACAAGACTTGGTGAATCAAGGGCTATAAAAATAAACACAAGAATAATTGCAAGCACCAGCATGCATCTGGAAAAAGAGGATTTCAGAAAAGATCTTTTTTACAGGCTAAATGTTGTAAACATTAATCTGCCTCCCCTCAGGGAAAGAAAAGAAGACATAAAAATTCTTGCCGAACATTTTCTGGAGGAGGCTTCCTTTGCTTATAATACTGAAAAAAAAATTCTCAGTCCAAAAACCTATGAAATTCTTGAAAAGCATGACTGGCCCGGAAATGTAAGAGAACTTAAAAATTTTATAAACAGCATTACGCTGATGATAGACAGAGAAAATATTGAGCCCGAAGATCTTCCTATGGAATTTTCATATCTCACTGACATCAAAAACAATAATGACCCGGCTGAAAATATTGTCAGAATAAATGACTACAATTCTGCAGTAAAAGAATTTGAAAAAATATTCATAAAGCAGAAGCTGTCTGAATTTAACGGTGATATAGAAAAAACAGCAGAAGTCACAGGACTGAAAAAGGAAACAATTGAAAAAGTGGTGAAAAATTTAAATTGAAAGTAACAGGCGGAGATTTAAAGGGGAGAGAGATAAAAACCCCTAAAGGCATGGATACAAGACCTACTTCTGGTATAACAAGGGAAAGTATTTTCAATATCATTCACGACAGGATTTATGATGCTCTTGTTCTTGATCTGTATTCAGGAAGCGGATCTTTTGGAATCGAGGCCCTGAGCAGAGGAGCAGGTTTCTGTATTTTTACTGAAAACAGCAAGAACCCCATAGACTGCCTGAGATACAACATAAAGAAATTCGGTCTTGAGGAAAAATCAAGAATTCTAAGAAAAAATCTTCCAGGAGATATCAGAACCATAATTTCTGATAAATGCTTTGATATTGTCTTTATTGATCCTCCATATTCAAAAGATTTTGTGAACAAAACACTTAAGGAATTGAAATCAGCACCCTTTATAAACGATAAAACAATAATAATTGCCGAACATTCAAAAGAAGAAGCTCCAGACTCTTCTATTTTCAATATAAATGACACCAGAAAATACGGCAAAAGCCTTGTAAGTTTTCTCAACTCTGTGATATGAAGCAAATGTATTAATTTTTTAAATCAGACATATCATATTTTCCAAAGGGGATATCTGTACGAATGGCACACACAGCTATTTATCCGGGTTCTTTCGATCCCATAACAAACGGACACATTGACATAATTGAAAGATCAATAAAAATTTTTGATAAAGTAATAGTCACCATAATGTACAATCCGGCAAAAAAATCTCTTTTTTCAGTAGATGAAAGAATATATCTCATAAAAGAATCTCTGAAGGATTTCGAAGGAGTTGAAGTCGACTGCCACGATGGCCTTCTGGTAGATTATGCAAAAAAGCACAATATAAATGCCGTGATAAGAGGAATGAGGGCCATATCCGACTTTGAAAACGAATTCCAGATGGCAATGATGAACCGGCGCCTTGACAGAAACATTGAAACAATATTTCTTATGACAGGTCTCAGGTGGATATTTACCAGCTCATCAGTAATAAAGGAAGCCGCCGCTTTCGGAGCTGATATAACAGGCATGGTCCCCCCCCTTGTACACAAAAAAATTCTTGAAAAATTCAATAAAAAACAGGACTGAAAAAAATGGATCTCTGGCAGCTTAAAATCTTTTGCAGGGTGATTGAACTTAAAAGCTTTTCAAAGGCAGGGAAAGCGATCCATCTTTCTCAGCCTACAATAAGCAGCCACATAAAAGATCTTGAATCCCACTTTAACTGCCGTCTTATCGACAGACTGGGCAAAGAAGCAGTACCGACAAGTGCAGGAAGCCTCCTTTACTCA